>DMAP01000035.1:0-2976 GCA_003446975.1 Clostridiales bacterium
CCCGCTATAGTGTATACTATAACTATCATGAACAATACCTATTATAACGAATTTTTCGACAAAGGACAACAGGTAATTAATTTTAATCTTTATCAAATCTCTAGAGACGTCAAACATATGTGACACGGACCTGTTAAATATTCTTGTGCATCAATATTTAGATGCTGCAACTCCGGATAATAATATCGTGAGCGTTTATGCCGCGAAAACCTCTTGACAATGAGGGATGGCATGTTAGGCTTCCACGCCAGGCATCTTTGTTTTATGGGAGGATGCCGCAGGTGCCTGAAGACATGCCATCAGAGGCTCATTGTCAAGAGGATCGTGGAATATATGCGGTATTAAGTTTAGGAACCTATCATGCCGGTTGACTCCCATCAAAAGCTTCAACTACTTCATTTGGACTTTTGAATCCCAATACCCTTTTGGCTATGTTATTGTATCGGTTCATATATCTTTTATGACTCATAATCATTTGCTCATAGTTTTTAAAGCGCCTTCTTTTGTAAAACATATGGCCATCTATTCTATGACTTCTTTCTACTTTCCCGTTCTGCCATGGCGAGTAGGGTCTGGTTTTGACATGTTTTATTCCCAACTTATCCAACACGTTCTCAAATAAACTTCTTCTGCTCTTTTCCTCTGAATTCGTAAACTCTGACCCATTGTCCGTCTGAACGGTTTTGATCTTAAAACCCATTTTCCCTTCCAGACTTTTCATGAATCGACTGGTATGTGTCACGCTCTTTTCGTCTACAATCTCCAATACCCTTCTTCTTGAGTACTCGTCTACTGCCGTGATTTGATAGTATCTGATCCCATGGCTATTAAACCCTATGCATTCTAACGGAACATACTTGATATCAATCTGTACTTTCTCACCGGGATAAGTGACTTCTTGCGCTTTCCATGTGCTTTTGGGGTAGTTTTTCTTTGGTGGTGTCTTTTTATACCGCTTCCGGATTTGCTTGCACATCGATCCATAGCTTCTGTCATAACCTCTCTCCTGACATTTCACATAGACTTCTGCCAGTCCTTCAAAGCCATACCTGGTGTATGTTTTTTTTATCAATTCCAACTCTTCCTTGCTGTGTTCCTTGGGATGGCCCTTCGGTCTTCTGCTTCTATACCCCAATGACTGTTCCGTCCCATCATATCGTTGTAGCCACCTATGAACCTGCTGTCGACTTGTATGATATTTTCTTGCTGCTAACGCATTATTGCCATGTTTTATCGCATATTCACAGACTCTCTTCCTAAAACGCATTTCTTCTGTTACAATAGTTTTCATGAAAGGGGTTTCCTCCGTTATGTTTGTTTTTGTCGTGATTAACATTATAACAGAGTCCCTTTCATTTTTTATTCTTTTTTGTCACATATGTATTGTACACTTACATAATTAATTTTAATCTTTATCAAATCGGACTACCGGCAGACGATCCTGTCTATACCCTAAAAAAAGTGATGGAGGAACTGGATTTTTCTGGTCTGAGCGCCAGATATTCAACCAAGGGAAGAAAAGGCTATAATCCGATTATGATGTTTGCGGTACTGACCTATGCCAATATGAGGGGTGTCAAAGCGGTTGACCGGATAGTGGAGCTGTGTGAAAGAGACATCGCCTTTATCTGGCTGTCAAAGGGCGAGAAACCGAAACGGGACGCCTTCTACGATTTCATCAACAACAAGCTCAGCGCTGAGATTCAGGATGATCTGCACTATCAGTTCATCAGACGCTTAAAGCGGGAGGGACTTGTGACAACGGATCGTCTGTACATAGACGGGACCAAGATCGAAGCAAACGCCAACCGCTACACATTCGTGTGGCGTGGCAGCGTGAACTATCATCTGGCAGGGCTTTTGGAGACGATTGATAAGTTGTATGCAAGATACAACACCCTCCTGACAAAGACCGGCCACAGCAGGAAGTATGGATTGTGCGAAGAAAAAATGTTTGTGATTGAAGGGATAGACAAGGTACGTGAGGTCATAAAGAAGAATCGGGAGCGCAAGAAAACGGACCAAAAGAAGATCGCCAACAATACCATCCTGGAGATAGACAATATCTGTCCGTTGGCATTGTTGAAATTGCAGGTCAATCTCACAACAGTCGCTAAAGGAGAGGGCATCCAGTTTGTCCTTGGAAAAGGCCAGAAAAAGCCCGAACTCCAAAAGCTTTATGAAGCGATTGAAGACTGTGGTAACAGACTGCTTAAATACAAAGAACACTTTAAAATAATGGGAATAGACCGAAACAGCTATTCAAAGACTGATTTGGAAGCGACCTTTATGCGCATGAAAGACGACCATATGCAAAACGGACAGCTAAAACCGGCATACAATACACAGATTGCCGTTGAAAACTACTTTATTATCCACACCCACATCAGCAATGACAGAACCGATTACAACACCCTGATTCCGGTGTTGGAAAAACACAAGGCGGCCTTTGGCCGGCAACCGATAGAAGCGACCGCAGACAGCGGCTACAGCAGCGAACAAAATCTTTTGTATCTGAAAGAAGAAGGGATTGAAAGCTATATCAAACTGCAGGCCCATGAAAAGATGAAGACAAGAGCCTACAAAAATGACATTGGTAAACACTACAATATGGTGAAGGTCGATGATGGGTCAGCGCCGTATTACTTGTGCAAGGATGGCAGAAAACTGGTTCATGAGCGGACAGAACCAAGAAGACAGGCCAGCATGAAAAGAACATTCGAGGTGTATGTCTGCAAAGACTGCAGTGGCTGTTCATTCAAAGCACAATGCCTGTATCAGTACAATCCGGAAAAAGACGCCGACAAGAACAAGACTATGAAGGTCAATGAGGTATGGGAAGAACTGAAAGCAATGTCCCACAAGAACATACAAAGCGATAAGGGGATTCTAAACCGCCAGATACGATCGATCCAGACGGAAGGTCATTTCGGAGACATCAAGGAGAATGACAAGTTCAGACGCTTCAATTACCGT
>DMAP01000035.1:2994-5024 GCA_003446975.1 Clostridiales bacterium
ATCAAGGAATTTGAGGGCAAAACCGCTGAAGTGGCAGCATAAGACAAAAGCTGCATCTGATGACCGGTACCCTTGTTTCGTGTACCCATAATTAAAATTCCAATAACAAAAAGAGAACCCGACGAGGCTAACGGACTTTTTAAAAGCCCAGAATCCTGCGGGTTCTCTTCGTTTTATCTGTGTCAGGGCAAAATCAGCTATTTAGCGACAGCCCCTTATTTTTCGATGGTAACGAATCCGGCTCGCCTAAAATTATCAAAAACATAATAACGTTGCTCGGCTCTAAGAAATTCGTCAATGAAAGCCTTCAATATAGTTTCTTCATGTCTATCAATATGATAAAAATCCTTGAAAAAATAAAAGCATTCTTCTCGGGTATTGAAAACTTGAGGAAAATTGTACGCAATCTCCTTGTAGTGATGAATGATTTTTTTCGATTCCAAATAGTCCAAAGTTTCCGTCGAACTCCCGCCAAAGGATTTGATTCTTCGTCCCAGTCTTTCTTCAAGAACTTCACCATTAAAGTTATGTCTTTCCTTTTCTGGAGGACATATGATAAAGGCTTTCTCATTGGCTATTTCAATAAATCTAGTTATATTGTCATTCTCTCTCAAGGCGTTTCCACTGAAGGAACTCAAGGTATAATCAAAAGTCATATCTTTCATTCTCGAAAATGGTATCAGACTGGCTTTGATATTGCTCATTTTTTCAGTATGCAGCTTTCTCGATAGATTCAACAGCATATTGAATGACGAATCAATGCAATAAACACTTTTGCTTTTTTTTGCAAGGGGTATGGAAAAAGCGCCTGTCCCAGCTCCCAAATCCAGCCAGCTTTTGGCTTCTAGATGATCAGTTCTTTGCAAGATTTCACTCAGTAATACTTTCGGATAATCAGAATGTTCATAACACAAGGCTCTCTCATACATATCAATTCTTTTCTGTTGCCATTGATGTGACTGCTTTTTCTTCAAAGCAATACTGTTTAGTTGCAACCATTCCAGTATTTCCTTATGGATCTGCCATCCATTTGAACCTGTCAAAAAGAGCACTTTTGTATCGTCTCGTGATTTTATGCGTTCAAGATAATCATCTTTCCTGTTCTTTATGACACCAACCACTGGTTTTTCACTATCCAATGCATTGATGATGCTCCGGAGGAAGATGGGAGAATTCCTCTCCATAACACCTATCTCATCCATTACTGTAAGATCTCTATTGGCGATGGAATCATCGATGGTCTTAGCCCCAAAAGAATCAAAGTTCTTGCTGTAAACATTAGCGCTATATATATCTTTTCCGCCAATAACATAAGCCACATTCTGAAAAGATACAAAGTCGTTCAAGGACTTGATATATACAGTATGTCCCTGATGATCATAGTCCTTTCCTGTGACAAACCCCCCCAATGATACATTGAGTTCCTCCAGGACATTTCTCAATAGGTGTGATTTTCCAATACCAATATCGCCTGAGATAAATAAATTCTTCATGTTTTCCTGCCTGGTTTTAACTTATTGCAAAAGCATACCATAATTATACTATGATGTCATCACAGTTTGTGCTTTCCTTCTCCTTTTTATAATAATTCATCAGGCATCCAGAAATCAAGATACTCCTTTCATCTGCAGACATGCCAGGGAGATGAAGCGCAATTTGTCTTATCTGCCCATCGCTGAAAAGATAGCCATTCACAATCTCTTCTGCATCTTCTAGTACCTTTTTGATGCCTGGCACAAACAAATAGTCCCCCACCTTGAGATCTATTTCTTCCTTCATTTCAAATGGGATGATTCCCCAGTTTATACAATTGCTCCTATATCGTTTCGTTGCATATTCCTTTGCAATATTTGCCCATCCTCCCAGAACTTTCTGACATGATGCTGCTTGTTCTCTAGCCGAGCCGTCTCCGGGTCTGACTGCATATATGAAACTACCAAAGGATGTGTTCTGTCTGGATGCATGAGGTTCGAGCTCATGCAATCTCTGAAAAAGATTATCCAATTCACTTCCAGATATATCACTGTCAT
>DMAP01000036.1 GCA_003446975.1 Clostridiales bacterium
TTTACATAGTCCCGTATTTTATAGATTCCGCCAAAAGGTGGATGTCCTTTTGAAATGATTTTTTTGACACCCTCTGTGGTTTCTCTTTGTTTTGTTTCAATGATATTGATATCAATCGATACAGCTTCCTTTGATAAATGGTCGCTCCCTATAGATGTCTCCATTTTGGAAGCCAGCTTCAACAAAATCTTATCGAATTCAAGTACCTTTAATGTTCTTTCTTTCATCTGACCCTCTCTACAGTAGTTCTTTGTAATAATATCCTCTGGTAACCTCGCCTTCCTTTGAATACGCACCATCATCAAAGGCCTTTCGGATATCACTGATCACATCGTTGACGTTGATGGTGTTGTCCTCATCTATTCTAACATAATCGCAGCCGGATTTGACCAAATCTTTCACTTTATCTATCACATTCAGAGGAATGGGATTGAAAAGTGTTGTGATGCCCCTGAATCTCATAAGATCAATGGCATATCCCTTTCGATCCAATAGCCTGTAATGGTCATAGACATCACAATTATGGCAACTCGAATCATCCTTGCATTCTTTTATGACAGAAAAGGGACAGCTCTTGATTGTCATCAGCGGCAATCTGGAATATATGACAGCCTCGGTCTGTACAGCCGTTTTTTTGTTGATCTTTTCTATGTCATTAAGATTGATTTCGACAGAGTGGGTCAATAGATGAACCCCTTCCATCAACATAAGCTCTGCGGAATGAATATTTGTGATGTTCAGTTGAAAATCCCCATAGATCGGTCCTAGTCCATTTTCTTTCGCATATTCCAACGTGTCCAAATCATCCACCTGAACGCCGTTGATCACATCTCGATATTCGCTGTATATCTCCAAAACTCTATCACATTCAAATCGCTTTGCCGCATTTCTCATGGACAATACAATTTTCGCATTGGATCTTCGAAGAAAATCCGCCTTTTCATCATCCATCAGGTAATAAGGTAGATACAGAAGGTCCAACCCGCTGAAATCAATGTCATAGAACTGATGCCCGCTAGTCATATTCAAGGATATTTTGAGGTTTTTCTCTTCCCTTGACTTATCTGGTTTGTCTATCACCTTGATATCATAGTTTACAATATCTCTTTTCAAGATTTCATCTTCTATCAGTTCAATGGCTTCCCGTCTCAAATTATTCAACACGCTCTTGCTGACAAAGGCACCGGGTTCGATTGAGATGTCGGTGTTTTTCAACTCAAATACAGTCCCGCCTAATTTTGACAGCTGACCTATGATATCATTTTCAGTAACCTGCACTGTTCTCCCAACTGTAACCGGTTCAGGGCTTTCTAGATTGACGCTGTAATCTCCTGAGAATGCCTTTAGCTCTATTTTTTCGCCTATTCGGATATTCATCTCGAAGCTGATGGGTCGTTTTCTGAACACATCGCCAACCCTGATGGTCTCTGCCACTTCGTTGGAAAGCTTTATATCAGAGGTCTTATATAGTATCTCGTTTTTCCTCAATCTATGGAAATTATTGATCAGCACACGCTGACCACCGGATGATTCTTTGATTTTTTCTTTTTTCTTGGGATCCATCAGGTTATCGACAGTAAAGCCTTTTTCCCCATCACCCACAGAAACGCCATCACCTATGGATACGTCCTCATCCAAGGCAATCTCCGCATAGCTACCGATAACATCCCTCACATATCCCAGTCTGATGCCTCTATGTTTCGGATTTTCATAAGCCAACATGTCTTTGCCGAAGGCGTTGAAAACAAATCCTTCTGTAAATCCCCGATTGAATGTCTGTTCCGCCTGTTTCCCCATTTTCACATCTGTCTTTCCGTCCAGGATTCCTCTATAGTATCTGACCACCCGGTCCACATACTCGGGTTTTCTCATTCTGCCCTCTATCTTGAAGGTTGATATGCCAGCCTCCTTCAGGTCGTTTATCTTTTTCCCAACATTCAGCTCTTTCATACTCAGCGGATATACGGGTTTTTCATTGACCTTGTTGCCTGACTTGGCGTCTACAATGTCAAAAGCCAGTCGGCAGGTCTGGGCGCATCTGCCCCTGTTGCCGCTTCTTCCACCAAAAAAAGAGCTGATGTAGCATTGACCGGAATAAGAGTTGCACAAAGCACCATGAATAAAGGTTTCCAGATCCGCATCTGTTTTCTGCTTGATGACCCTTATTCGATCGATAGAGGTCTCCCTGGCAAGAACATTCTTCTTGATATTGTACCGCTTCAGAAGCCTGATACCGTACAGATCATTCACCGCCATCTGAGTGCTGGCATGGAGCACCACCTCTGGCATCAGCTCGCCAACCAGCTTCATCAGCCCCAGATCCTGGACAATGATAGCATCCGCTTTCATGCGATAAAGCTTATTGACATATCTCAGCACGTCCGCCATCTCATCGTCCTTCAACAGGGTGTTTACAGTTATAAACACCTTAACGTCCGAAAGATGGGCCATCTCGATCAGCTCTTCCAGATCTTCGTCTGTGAAATTCTCTGCGGAATTTCTTGCATTGAAACTCTTGCCTCCCATGTATATGGCGTCTGCTCCCGCCTTGATGGCGGCTATGAATGTTTCCCTGTTGCCTGCCGGTGATAATAGTATTGTATCTTTCATCGTCTTCTCCTATCAACAAAAATAAACTGATGGTTTCATCAGTTTATTAATCTCTTAATTCAATTTCCTCTCTGAGTAAAAACACATCGTGTGACATCTTTTTATTTTTCTGTTCTAGCTCTCGGTTCAATTCCTCAT
>DMAP01000356.1 GCA_003446975.1 Clostridiales bacterium
AATGTGTTGGGTGTGAAAAAACGCTACATAGGTGGATTGACTATGAATTCTGTGGTTTTTGACAGTGTTCCGTTCATATCCATGGGAATCATCAGGGATGCTGATATTGTAAATGATCAGATCTTTACTTTCCTTGATGAGGATAGAGCTGTTTATCGAAAAATGGTTGTTAGAGAAGAAAGGATAATCGGAGCCGTTTTCGCAGGTGATGTCCGTTATGCGGGCATGGTCAATTGGGATCTTACGAGCAAGAAAAAGATCAAAAATGCAAAGCGATATGTCAGTTTGTCAGGATTGGAAGATGTTTTTCGGGAACACCATGTCGAATTGATGTCACAAAATGATTTGACTGATGAAAATAAGGAGGATTGAAGGTATGACAAACAGAATTAAACAACAGATGCTGGAGAAGAAAAGTGTATTAGGACCCTTTATGAAGCTGCCTAGTGCCGCAGTGGTCGAAATAGCAGGGTTGGCAGGGTTTGATTTTGTAATAATAGATTGCGAGCATGGACCATTGAATATGTTGGCAGCGGAAGACATGGTCAGGGCAGCCAAGTTAAGTGGCATATCTCCGGTTATCCGTGTATCTGCAAATGATGAAATCATGATTTCCAGAGCCCTTGATATAGGAGCTGATGCAGTTCAGGTACCGCAGATATCAACAAAACAAGATGCAGAGAAGGTGGTGCGTGCTGCAAAGTTTTCTCCAAAGGGAGAAAGGGGTGTGTGCCGTTTTGTCAGGGCAGCAGATTATTCAGCTATGGATCGTCAGGTATATTTCAAAAAGGCCAATGAAGATACCTTAACTATCATTCATGCGGAAGGATTTGAGGGTGTCAAAAATATTGATGAGATTCTGGAAGTTGAAGGGATTGACGTTATTTTCCTCGGACCTTATGATTTGTCCCAGTCTTTGGGCATTCCGGGTCAAGTGGATAATCCAAAGGTTATCGCCCTTATGGAGGAAGTCATTGAAAAGGCAAAGAGAAAGAATAAGTTTGTTGGAACCTTTGCGGATACAGTGGAAAATGGAAAGAAATGGCTCAATACCGGCGTTCAATATTTGTCATATTCTGTAGACGTAGGTATTTTGATGGATTCGTTTAAAAAGGTTGTGGAGGACCTCAGATGAAAAACTATTTAAATAAGCAATCTATGGCTTTGCGGCAGGGTGCTATTCGAGCGATGTTTGACAAGGCAGCAGGCATGTCCGATGTCATCAATCTCGGAATTGGTGAACCTGATATGACCACACCTGCAATTATCATTGAGGCAGGAATGAAGGCACTGATGGCTGGTCATACCCACTATACCCCCAATGCGGGAATTTTGGAGCTGCGGGAGGCTGTAGCTGAGAATCTGAGCAATCAGGGTTTGAAATATGATCCCCGTACGGAGATTATGATTACGACAGGTGGCATGGGAGGACTGTCATTGTCATTGATGGTTATGTTGGAGCCAGGCGACGAGGTGTTGATTCAAGATCCGCAGTGGCTTAATTACTTTTCACAGGTCAGGTTTTTCGGTGGTGTGCCAGTTCCGGTTCCCGTAAAGGAAGAGGATGGTTTTGCCATCACTGCTGACGCTATCGCGGCAAGAATAACGGATAAAACGAAGATTTTGATGTTGAACTCTCCAAACAATCCTACCGGTGCTGTTCTGGATCTGGATGAATTGCATAGAATAGCCGAGCTGGCACAGCGACATGATTTGATAGTTTTGTCCGATGAGGTTTACAGCACAATCGTGTATGATGACACAAGACATGTCTCTATTGCAACGCTAGATGGTATGAGAGACAGGACAATTGTCATCAACAGCTTTTCAAAATCATACGCGATGACAGGCTGGCGTATTGGGTATGCAGCGGGAAACCAATATTTAATCGATAAAATGATAAGACTTCAGGAAAATGTTGTGGCATGTGTCAGCAGCAGTGCTCAATATGGCGCGATTGCAGCTGTGAAGCACCCTGAGTTGGCTTTGGAGATGACTGCTTTGTATAGGAAACGACGGAATCTTGTTGTCGAGGGATTGCAATCAATAAATGGTATATCCTGTTTGAAACCAAAAGGAAGCTTTTATGTGTTTGCGGGCATAGCGGGCGTAGGTGTGGACGAGGCGACCTTTGCCAATGAGCTTCTTGAGAAACAACACACAGTTGTCATACCCGGCTCTGCTTTTGGAGACCATGGCAGGGATTATGTGAGAATCTGCTATGCCAACTCGGAAGAGAATCTTAGCCGTGCCATCGAGAGAATTCAGGGCTATGTGACAGACAGGCGATAGCATTGATTGATCAGTCAAAGCATTAAGTTTAGAGAAAAATCATCAGACAAGGGGTATGTTGCATATGAAAAAGAAAATGAACAGTCAAGAATTGAATAATAGCATTTTTTTACTTCAGCCAAGCAGACCGATACTTTGCACGACAAAGAACGAAGACGGCTCTGATCATGTTGCGCCTTTCAGTTGGATTAACCCGGTTTCATTCAATCCTCCTAGAATAGCATTGGCTTTATTGACCAATCCAAAAAAACAAAAAAGCCTTGTCAATATCGAAAGGACAGGTGAATTTGTCATCAATATGCCGGATATGAAAATCGCTGACAAAATGATAGAAGCATCTTATTCTACCAAGTTCGGTGAAAACAAGTTTGTACGTTCTGGATTAACCGGTGAGGAAGCCAGCTTGGTAGCTCCAAAAATCATTGGTGAATGCCAGGCGCATTTGGAGTGTCGGGTGCTTGAAATAATCGAGCCGGGAGATCACAAGTTAATTATTGCGGACGTTGTTGGTGCAAGTTATAATCAAGAGGCCTATGGTTTTGATTTGCATATCAATACTCAAAATTTTCAACCTGTAATCCATATGAACGATTATTGTCTGGAGGGGTCTCAACTTCATCTTCTGGCAAATATTCAAGGAACAGTTGCTTTGAATGTTCCATATCCATCCAATAATAAAGATCAGGAATGTAAAAAATAGGGTTATACTGCAATTATGATGAAGGAGTTTGTTTATGAAAGACACAATAAACACGGTTCAGTCAGTGGACCGTACAATCAAAATTATTGAAGTGTTGTCTAGCCATAGGGATGGACTTGGTTTGACTGAACTTAGTCAAATTATTGGTTTGCACAAGAGTACTGTTCACCGTTTGCTTCTAACGTTGATTTATCATGGATATGTCAGTCAAAATCCCCACAATCAACAATACCATATGACCATCAAAATGTATGAGCTGGGGAGCAGAGTCATCGATAGCATGGACCTTAGCAAGGTTTCCAGACCCTATTTAAAAGCGCTAAGAGATGTGACAAATGAGGTGGTTCACCTTGTTATTCCCGATGGGACTGATATCGTATATATTGATAAGATGGAATCCAATAACAGTATTCGTATGCATTCCAGAATTGGCGCCAGAAGCCCGCTATACAGCACATCGGCGGGTAAAGCCATGCTTGCCTATTTGCCCGAGTCGAGAATTAAAGAGATATGGGATGCAAGCGACATCATCCAACGAACCCCTAATACAGTTGTTGACTATGATCAGTTGTTGGTGGTATTGGAAAAAGTAAGACAAAACGGTTATGCACTGGATGAAGAAGAAAACGAGCCGGGCATCAGATGCATAGGGGCACCCATTTTCAATCACAAGGGGGATGTCATCGGGGCTATAAGCATTTCAGGTCCAACTATGCGCGTCACGCCGGAAGTGGTAAAGACATTTAGAGAACATATCCTCAAATATACGCGACTAATATCCCAAGAATTGGGTTATAGGACATAACAAACAAAAAACAAAAGGGACGGTTC
>DMAP01000425.1 GCA_003446975.1 Clostridiales bacterium
GATTGGGTAGTTGTATATGGTCCTTGGTTCTGCGACCTGCTGTATTGCGCCTTCATTGATTACACAGATTCTGCTTCCCATGGTCATTGCTTCGGTCTGGTCATGGGTTACGTAGATAAATGTTGTTTCCAGGTCGTTATGAAGCTTGATGAGCTCTGTTCTCATCTGTACTCTAAGCTTGGCATCCAGATTTGAAAGGGGTTCATCCATCAGAAAAACCTCAGGCTTACGGACAATGGCTCTTCCCAGGGCAACACGCTGTCTTTGACCACCAGATAGCTGCTTGGGCTTTCGATCCAACAGGGTTTCAATCCCTAGGATTGTAGCTGCCTTCATTATTCTTTCCTTGATTTCATCCTTGGGTGTCTTTTTCAATTTCAGTCCAAAGGCCATATTGTCAAAAACAGTCATATGTGGATAAAGCGCATAGTTTTGAAAAACCATAGCGATATTTCTATCTTTCGGTGAAACATCATTGACCAGTTTATCACCAATGTATATGTCTCCAGTCGTTGCATCCTCAAGACCAGCTATCATCCTGAGTGTTGTTGTTTTCCCGCACCCGGAAGGACCGACAAATACCATAAATTCCTTGTCTGGAATCTCCAGTTCAAAATCTTTCACAGCCTGAAATCCATTTGGATAAATCTTATTAACATTTGTAAGCTTTAAATTTGCCATATACCTTTACCTCCTCAAGCTTCTACTCAATTACATTTATTTTTTTAAGTGCCGTTAGGGCACCTAATGCTGTACATATTTCAGAAGCTACTTCATTGGCTTTCTTAACATACTTTAACATCTCAGACTGTGATCTAATGGCATTGTTAGGTTTTTCCACACTGCTAAGCTCATATAGAAGTGCTCCGATGAATGCATCACCCGCACCTGTTGTATCCACTACATTTACCATTGGGGCTGGCACTGTCATTTCCCAGCTGTCATTGAATATCAGTGCACCTTTGCTGCCCAATGTGACAGCAAATGTTCCCTTATAGTTTTTGCGGAAATACTCAACCATTTCAGCCGTATTACCTTTCTCCGATATAAGGAATGCCTCTTCCTCACTCAACTTGACTAGATCAGCCAATTGAAGGAACTCATCGCAGGCTGATTTGAACAAATACAGATCCTTTTCCCAAAACGCAGGTCTGTAATTTGGGTCGAATGTGATAAAGCATCCTTTTTCATGAGCCAAATGGAGCAGTTTTCTGTAGGTTGTCTTTAGGCTTCCTTCCAGAAAACCTGTAGCTGCTCCAAAATGATATAGTTTAATTTCCTTGTCGACGAAAAGACTCATTCCGTCAATTGTTATATCTGCATCCGCTCCACGNNAAAGTCCCTTTCTCCATCAGCATCAACTGATACAAAGGCCAATGTGGTCGGTTTATCGGATCTCTTTAACCACTTGGTTTGGACGCCATGCTGTTTTAGCGTCATTTCAAGGAAATCACCGAAACCATCTTGTCCGACTGAGCCGTAAAAGTAGCACCGGCCTCCCAATGAGCCAATAACGCAAGACACATTGGAAGGGGCTCCCCCCGGCTTCATCATGAATGATTCTTGTCTTGCCAGGCTGGTATCCTGTTTGGATCCGATAAAATCGATGAGCATCTCTCCAATACAAATGACCGCGCTCATACAACCTCCTTGGATCGCTTGCTGGCTTTTGAGGTGCTCTGCCTTACAATCAACTCATGCGGCAAAACAATAAGATCTGATGATGAAGGCTTTTGTTTGTCATTTTGCAGCTTGATCATATCAATCAACCTCTCGATAGCCTGCAGGCCTTTTTCTTCAAAAGGCTGATGTATTGTGGTCAGTGTCGGGTTGTACATCTTAGCCACCTCAACATCGTCGAAACCCACAAAGGATATGTCTTCAGGGACCTTCATGCCTTCGTCAAAGACGCATTTCATCGCCCCAATGGCCATCAGGTCATTGGCGCAAAAGACAGCTGTTGGCCATGGTTTGCTACTTAGCAATTTTTTCATAGCCTGATACCCATGATCAAAGGAATACTTTCCCTCAACAACCAGTCCCGCTTGATATAGTCCTTTCTCTTTCAATGCCTCCTGATATCCCATAAACCTCTCTCGTCCTGCGTACCGATCGCTTAAAGGACCTCGAATCATGGCTATACTTTTATGCCCTAATGAAACGAGATAAGTCGTAGCTTCAAATGCGGCCTTTTTATTGTCAATCTCTATGACCGGTATTGTATTGCTAGCTATATCGGAGCCTATCATGACTACCGGTTTATGAAATGAGTTTAGCGCTTGAATCAGCTCTTCATTCATGGCACCGGCAAGAAAAATCAGACCGTCTATGGCCTTCTCATTTAAAATCTGAATGTGCCTAATACCTGTATCTATATTAAAATCAGTAGCGGTAATGAGCAATGAGTAGTTTTTGGACCGAATATATGACTCCATACCCGCAATAATCCTTGAAAAGACGGGATTCGCTAGATCAGGAATAATAACGCCTATCAAGTGGGATTTCTTTAAAGATAGACTTCTACCCAGTGCGTTTGGCACAAATTTGGTGCTCTCTATCACTGCCATGACCTTTTGACGCACCTCATCGCTGACAGGTTTAGAGTTGTTTATAACTCTTGAGACTGTAGCTTTTGAAACACCACTTCGTTTTGCAATCTCATTGATTGTGATTTTTTCCACTGGTCTCTCCTACAAACTATTATTATTTGATTGATCCGGAAACCATTCCTTTTATGATTTGTTTCTGGGCTATGATAAATCCGACAATAATCGGTGCCGCTGCCATCAGTACTGCCGTCATGATCAGATCCCATTTCTTGACAAATGATCCCGCAAACCCTGCAATGGCCAGCGGTATGGTCTGAATATCCTGTCCGATTCCCAATATAAGCGATGGCAACAGGAAGTCGTTCCATATCCATATTGCATTCAATATACTGATTGTGACAAAAATAGGTTTAAGTATAGGCATGACCACCAGGAAGAAAATCTGAGGCTTTGAACAGCCATCAAGCAAAGCAGCCTCTTCCAGTTCCAACGGTATGGATTTGATAAACCCATGGAACATGAATACAGCCAGTGGCGCACCAAAACCTATATAGGCAAAAATCATACCGTGATACTCTCTGAGGAGCCTGATTCCCAGTGTGTTGTTGATGATTCTGAATAGCGCCACCAAGGGAAACATGACGACCTGAAAAGGAATAATCAATCCGCTGATAAACAATAGGAATATGACAGTCGCGATTCCAGTCTTTCTGCGCACCAGCACCCATGCCGCCATAGCCGAAAAAACAGATATGGTAACGAGAGAAATAGTGGTGATAATGACTGAGGAGTAGACGCTTGACGCATATCTGATGCTTGGGCTTGTCCAGATCTCCTTGATATTGGCAAACAACTGTGACCATTCCCTAGGCAGTGCTATAGGCTCCGTAATGATTTCCAGGGACGATTTGGCCGCGTTGATGATGACGACAAAGAATGGAAAAAGCGTCACAAGGAAAAATGATATTGTAATGATTTGCAGAAATATTTTTATATACTTATTTTTAGTATCCATTACATTTCAATCTCCTTCTGTTTGTTATAGTAAACCTGGGCGATTGACACCACCGACAAAACCAGGAAGAAGACAATTGCTCTGGCTTGTCCTTCTGCCATACGATTATACTTGAAGGCTATATTGTAGATATGCACCGCCAAGAGCTCTGTGGAGTTAACCACCTGCCCCTGATAAATGGCCGTCGGTCCACCTGCTGTGAGTGCTACAATGATGTCGTACTGCTTGAATGAGTTGACCAATGTCAGGAATGACGTGATGGTAAAGGCCTGAGCTATCATAGGTATTGTTATATTTCTCAGTTTCTGCCAGAAGTTGGCGCCATCAATATCGCTTGCCTCCAGCAATTCCTGGGGTACATTCAGCAAAGCAGCTACATATATCATCATGATATATCCTGCATATTGCCAAGTGAAGGCCATTATCAGCCCAAGTAGTGTCAGGTTTGGATCTGCCAACAACAAAAGATTTTCTATATAGCTGATCCCCAGCAATCCACCGATGGCTGGAACAACTTCCTTGAAAATGAACTGCCAGATATAACCCAAGACCAGACCTCCGATGAGGTTTGGAATGAAGAATCCCGCCCTGTAGAAGTTTCTAAAACGGATTTCGCGGGTTACCAGAAAAGCAAAGAAGAGCGCAATCAGATTGATACTGATAACGCTTAACAAGCTGAATAAAAACGTTCTGATAAAAGAATACCTGAAAGCTAGATTGGAAAACATGGTTTCATAATTTTTTAGCCCAACCCAATTGGGTTCCAATCCGGCAACAGCAGTCCAATCAGTCATTGAATAATACAAACCCATAAAAAATGGTATAATCACCACCACTAGAAAGGAAAAAAGCGCAGGGGCTAGGAAAAACCAGAATACCATATTATCCTTTATACGTTTGTTCATAATCCACCTCTTTTCTATCATCTCAATAATTTTTAAAAAAAAGGGTGCCAGTGGAAGCTACACCCTTTTTACCGGTAAACATTATTTTATTTCATCAATTTTTTGTGCAATCTGCTCAATGAATTGTGCTTTGGTTATGTCGCCTTTTGCAAAGGCTTCATAGATTGGTGCAATGGTTCCCATACCAAATCCATCAGGCATATCATTCTGCAGCCATGTATAAGCGGCATCCTTGGCCAGCCATTCGGTTACGTTGGCAGACAATGGTGCAGATGGTGTCAGTGTGACATTTGTGAATGCCGGTACCATATTGGCTTCTACTACCATATAATTGTGACCAGCTGGATCTGTCGCCATAAAGTTCAAGAAATTTCTTGCCGCTTCCAGATTCTTGCTCTCGTTGTTCAAGACATAGAAGGATGGAGCGCCGATGAATATCTTCTCATGGGTTCCCTTGACGGATGCATGTGGTGCGAAAGCCATCGGGAAAGTAACATTGTTGGATTGCAACCAAGGATCTATCCAGTTTCCTTGATGGATAAACACTGATTTGCCTGTTCCAAACTGGCTGACTTGTGAATCGTAGTTTCCTGTTAAAAGTACTGTGCGGTCAGCGTATTCAAACAGCAATTCAACCCAGTCCGCATATTCAGTCAATCGCTGCATGTCAGCCTCGCCATTGTTCAACTTGTCTAGAACAGTTGTATCACCATATGGCAACCCAGCTGACAGATATCCATTGAAATTGTGAAGTCCTGTTACCCATCTCATATCAGGGCCTGCCGCCATGGCGACAACAGAGCTGATTCCTAGCTCAGCCTTCATTCCGTCAATTTTTTCAAATGCAGCTCGATATGCCTCTTGAGATGTAAGCGTTGCAGGATCGACGCCTGCTTGTTCCAGTAGATCCACGTTGTATGCCATTCCCCATGCCTCAACAGCTACCGGGAAGCCTATTACTTTTCCGTCAACGACAAACTCAAGTGTTGTAAGGTCTATCCACTCATCACCTTCATAAGGCTGCAGTTTTGATTCCCAGGTGTTGTAACCACCCATTCCTTCGATAACGAATATGTCTGGTTGTCTGTCCGATTGGAACTCGGCCCTTAATGCCTCGGCATATGGAGAGTCTCCGCCTGATGTCTTGACGATAACCTCTTTGCCTGTTGCTTCTTTATAAGCTGCAGCAAATGCTGTCAATTGTTCATGAATCTCAACTTTATTCTGATAGATTACAACTGTCTCATCTTGTGTGGCTGGTTGCGAACATCCTGCAATCATCACTACCAAGAGTGCTAAAATCAGTAAAAATACTAAATTTCTTTTCATGTGTGCCCCCTTCAATTTATTGAGATACTTTAATGATACTAAATATCCCTATATGTCTATTATAGGAAACCGGTTTCATAAAAGCAAGTCTTTTTTGGGCAAACGCTCTTTTGTTACAAAAAATTCATATGGCCCCATCAGAATCTTCTCTTCATCAAAAGATATCCCTTTTCCCTGCAACAATTCCGAGTACTCTCCGGCCACACCATATCGCCTTAAATCAGAAGCATGCAACCATTGTCGATCTTCTGAAAGATTGAAGCATAACAATATTCTGACGCAGCTATCTTTAACGGTCTGCTCCAAAACCAGCAGATGTGAATTTCCTTGGTATAAGATTCTTTCTGTCTCAATCAGGCCAATTTCACCTAATTCCTTTCTTTGCTTGATAAGTTGCCTGATGCGATTGTATACCTGGCTGACAGGTGAAAGCGGATGAATAATCTCATCTAGAAGATGCCATCTCATTTTTGGCCTATGAAGCCATCTTGAATCATTGCGTTTATCTATCTCCTCTTTATAACTGTAATCGTTCAACTGTGCCAGCTCATCACCGCTGTAGATCATCGGGATACCTTTTTTCATTATAAACAATGCATTGATCAGGCTGATGCGTTTGATAGATAGCTCCAGTTGGTAATGGTCATGATTTTTGGACGCTTTCTCCAGCCCGGCCAAACTAGCCAAAGTACCGGAGTTCCTTGCATCCCCAGTCCGTGGGTTGAACTCGTAGAGCTCTCCTATTGAAAAGCTGTCATTGAATACACCCAGATAGAAATCTATGAGAAATTGCTTGTGAGCCTGGGGATCAAAACCCAGTGATCGCGTCTTATCCAGATCCAGTCCCCATCCAATATCGTCATGACATCGTGCGTAATTGATCCAGGTTATGTCTGATGGCAAATCATACTCTGGCATCAGAGCTAGATGTCTAGCATCTCGAGTCGCGAGACTGTTCCATATTTCTACCATATAAGAAGCATTGTAAAGAGAATGGCATTCAGGTGCCTCTTCCGTTCCAAAATATCGAATAATAAGCTCAGGTGCTATGATAGCTTCCCCCAGAAGGGCGGTGGCAGGTGCGCAATAGGATATGATATCCCTAAAGAGCGATAGGATCATATGGGCTTCCGGCAGATTCCTGCAATCGGTTCCCAGAGTCTTCCAGACATATGGTATGGCATCCAGTCGAATCAGATCCAAACCGACATTTGCCATAAAGAGAAGATTATCTGCCATCTCATGGAAAACACAAGGGTTTCTGTAATTCAAGTCCCATTGATAGGTGTAGAAAGTGGTCATTATCCACTTATTGAGGTTTTCATCATAGGTGAAATTACCTGGAGCGACTTTTGGGAAAACCTCCGGCAGAGTGTTTTCAAACTGTCTGGGAATCACATCGTCATGATACATGAAATAATATTTTTGATAGCTCTCATCGCCTGATTTTGCCTTGATTGCCCATTCATGGTCATCCGATGTATGATTGATGACATAATCGATGCAAATTCTGATGCCTTTTTGATGGAAATGGTCAATCATTTCCATAAAATCCGACATGTTTCCAATTCGAGGATCGATGTCACGATAATTCTGTACCGCATAACCGCCATCGTTTTCACCTTCTCTGGGCTTCAGAACCGGCATTAGGTGAAGCAAAGTGACACCTAAGTCTGTAAAATAGTCGGATTTCGATATCAATCCCTTCAGATTATCAGCAAACCGATCCACATAAAGCATCATGCCAACCGTTTCTGATGAATGCATCCATTGGGTTCCCTCCAAATCCCGTCTAATCAGTTCGGGATGGCGTTTGTTCTTGTATTGTTCCAGCATGTCGAAAAGCCTATCTAGTTCATCGCTGCGTCCCGGATAAAGATTTAAGAAATTCTTCGCTATTCGTTCCTGATAGTTAATATTCGCCTCTGACAAACCATCACCTCCTTAAAGCTGTGCTAAGCATTTTTCTAAATCAGTTCTTCATAGTGTTGTCTTCCGAAAAGAACCCTCATGATAACGACTTGTTTTCCTATATCATCA
>DMAP01000283.1 GCA_003446975.1 Clostridiales bacterium
GTGGAGCACCATTACTTGGGTTGAGAAGTCCTATTATAAAAGCCCATGGCAGCTCCAATGATTTAGCAATCAAGAATGCAATTAGACAGTCAAAGTTATTTTTAGACAACAAGGTCAATGAAATGATTATAGAACAATTGGATATGGGAGGTGAAATCAGTTGATGTTTGAAAAAATCAAGGCTTTGATAATTAACAGATTGAATTTGGATGAAGACACGGTAATAACAATGGACACATCCTTTGCAGATGACCTGGAAGCGGATTCAATAGCTCTTGTAGAGCTTATTATGGGAATTGAAGATGAATACGGAATTGAAATTGATGATGAAAATGCGGAGAAAATAAAAACTGTCAGAGATGCAATCGAGTATCTCGAAAATATTATCGATCAAAAGTCCTGATTTTCAGGACTTTTATTAAATAATCAATGATTAGTGATTAACCTAGTGTAATCATTAATCATTGATTATTGGGAGGCTGAAATGGAAATTGATGTCAATCAATTTGAAAAAGTTTTAGGATACAAGTTTGTCAATAAGAACCTGCTAAAAGAAGCTTTGACACACAGTTCGTTTTCCAATGAAAATGGGCAGGATTTGCTAAACAATGAAAGAATGGAATTTTTAGGAGATGCGGTGCTTGAAATCATGATCAGCCATTATCTTTTTAAAAGATTCAATACCTATCCTGAGGGCAAGCTGACGAGATTGAGGTCAAAAGTTGTCTGTGAGGATGTGTTGTATGAGATTTCAACGCAGCTTAAGCTTGGAGATTTTCTGATTTTGGGAAAGGGAGAGGAATACACTGGAGGCAGGAATCGAAAATCAATTCTGGCAGACAGCTTGGAAGCCTTGATTGCAGCGGTATACCTGGATAGCGGATTTGAAAAAGCTGAAGAGATATTTCTGCCGAAATTCAAAGAGTTCATTGAATGGGCAGCAACAGGCAAAATAAGCCTTGATTATAAGACTAGATTTCAAGAGGTCATACAAAGGGACCATCCCAACAGTAAAATAAAGTATCAGGTCTACAGGGAAGAAGGCCCTGATCATAACAAGACATTTTATGTCAAAGTCTTTTTGGAACATACTCAGGTAGGAAAAGGCGAAGGAAAGAGTAAAAAATCAGCTGAACAGGAAGCGGCTAGGGAAGCACTTGTTAAAATGGGTTATATAAATGCCTGAAAAAAATACGATCATCCCTATATTCATACCCCACAAAGGCTGCCCAAACGATTGTTATTTCTGCAATCAAAAAAAAATAACCGGCGCTAAATCCGATATCAGCTCAACTGATATCATCAATCAAATAGAAAGCTATCTCAGAACCATTCCATCAGAGGGAAATCACATTGAGATAGCCTATTTCGGAGGAAGTTTCACTGCCATAGATCGAACAATACAAGAACAATTGCTTGCAATTGCTCATCATTATAAACTCATGGGCAATATCAATACTGTCAGAGTATCGACGAGGCCAGACGCCATCAATGATGACATACTAGATTTGTTGGTAAAATATAGCGTGGATATAGTTGAATTGGGTGTGCAATCAATGGATGACCAGGTTCTATTCAAAATCAACAGGGGGCACACATCGGAAGATGTGAAAAGAGCAAGCTATCTCATAAAAAATAGAAATATAACGTTGGGTCATCAGATTATGCCGGGCTTGTTTGGAAGCAGTATTGAAAAGGATATAAACACGGCTGTTGAATCAATCAAATTGCATCCTGATATCGTAAGAATTTATCCAACATTGATCATCAGGGACACAGAGTTTGAAAGATTGTACAGACAAAACAGGTATCAACCTTTGGACTTGGCAGAAAGCATCGGCCTTGTTTCCCTTATCTATGCCATGTACATGCAAGATAATATAAAAATAATAAGGGTCGGACTCCAACCTACAGACAATATGACAGTAGGCAAGGATATAATAGCAGGACCTTTTCATCCCGCATACAGACAAATGGTCATGACCAATATCTATGTGGAATCTATCATTCATTATCTCCGAGATAAAGAAACCAAAAAAATAACTATCAGATGTAATGAAAAGAGTTACAATTATATTGTAGGATTGAGTAAAAAAGGATTGGCGAGATTGCACGAATCTCTGATTATTGAAGATCTAAGTTATATTAAGGATAATAACGTTGAATTGATTGAAATTCAGATTCAACATGAAAACATACGCTTAAGTGAAAGGAATCTGATTGAGACCTTTTATACGATCTGCAAGGAGAAGGATTATGTATCTAAAAGAGATTATTATTAATGGGTTTAAATCTTTTCCCGAAAAGACAATTGTAAAAATCAACTCTGAGTTGACCGCGGTTGTTGGTCCTAATGGGAGCGGAAAGAGCAATATTTCAGATTCTTTCAAATGGGTTATGGGAGAACAAAGTGCAAAAATACTCAGAGGTTCAAAAATGGAGGATGTCATTTTTGCAGGAACAGAGAAACGGAAACCATTGAGTTATGCTGAAGTGGACCTGATATTCAACAACAGCAGCAAAAAATTGCCTGTAGATTATTCGGAAGTAAGTATCAAACGCAGATTGTACCGCAATGGCGATAGCGAATATCTACTCAACAATAACAATGTCAGATTGAAAGAAATCAGAGAATTGTTTATGGATACAGGGATTGGTATAGATGGATATTCCATAATCGGACAAGGAAGGATAGAGGATATTATCAGCGCCAAGTCCGATATAAGAAGAAAAGTAATTGAAGAGGCTGCAGGCATTGTAAAATACAAGGCTAGAAAGGATGAATCTTTAAGGAAGCTCCAAAAAACCGAGGAGAACATACTCAGAATCAATGATATCATATCTGAGATTGAACAGAGAATAGATCCTCTAAGAAAGCAAAAGGAAGATGCCGAGATCTACCTTCGCTTGAAGGAGGATTTGAAATCTTATGAGTTGAATCTTTTCGCAAGAGAATATGAAAAGACGACTGAGTTGCTGGATACATTGGACAATCACCTGAAAAGCAAACAAGACGAGCTCGAGACCAATAAGAAAAGACTTGAAGCCAACAAACTTGAATTTGAACAAATTATTGACGAGTTGAAGGAAATTGAAGACAAAAAAAACAAGTTAGATGAAATACAAGACGAGATAAACACAGAGTACCTTGAAAAAGACAGCACAATTAAGCTTGAAGTAAGCCGTTCCAATCTGTTTTCAAGAGAAAAGGAAAAATTGGAACACAGTTTATTAGGTGCGGAAGCAGAAAAAACCGAACTGTTGAGAAAAACAAAAATATTATTGGACCAAATAACAGTAAAAAATGAAGAGTTGGAATCCAAAAATAACCAATTGAATGATTGGGAACAGAAACTAAAAGACTACCTGGAAGACAATAATCAGATGCAGGGCTTAATAGACAAGAAAAAAAATGACGTATTTGAGAAATACAATCAGCAGACAGACCTTAAAGGCAGAATCAACACAATTGATTCATTGATTGCCAATTCCATGGATAGAATAGGAAGTCTGCAGTCAGAGGTTCAAACTCAAAAAATACAATCTGAGACTTTGTCTCAAAAAGTGACGTTGCTGGAAGAAGAGTTGCAGTCCATGGAACAAAGGCTACAAGAAAACAATTCCAGGATAGATGAACTCAAGATAGACCATGCCCAAAAAAGTGAAGCATGCAGCTTTTTGGAAAAAAGCATTCAGATAGAGAGAAATCGTATTAACGAAAAGACCTCAAAAATGGAATTTCTAATCAGGATGCAAAACACTTATGACGGCTACTACAAAAGTGTGCAAAACTTGATGCTTGCATCCAAAAGCAACAGCTTCCTTAGCAGAGAGATTATTGGAGTCGTTGCTGAGCTGATTGAGACCCAGGAAGAATATGAAAGTGCTCTTGAGGTTGCGCTAGGAAGCGCTATGCAGAACATTCTGATTCAAAATGAAAGAAAGGCCTCAGATATTATTGATTACCTTAAAAGCAACAGCATCGGACGAGTCACCCTCTTGCCTCTGGATACTATAAAATCCAGAAACCTGAATGAGACTGAGAAAAATGCCCTTCGTTTGGAAGGCTGCTTGGGAACTCTCAACAATTTTGTCAGCTTTGATGATAAGTACTCACATATCGTTGATTTTTTGCTTGGTAGAGTCATATTGGCAGACAATATACGTAATGGCATAAAAATTGCGAAATCAATTAATTACAGCACAAGAGTCGTCACTCTGGACGGTGAGGTCATTAATGCAGGCGGTTCCATCACAGGAGGCTCATTAAAGAAAAACAGCTTCAAACTGCTAAGCAGGAATAGAGAAATTAAGGAACTTGAGGATTTGATTAATACAAAAAGAGGGGACCTGAATCAATTGGGCAGTCAGTTTGATTCAATGAAGAATGATCTGGAAGAAACAAATTTGATGATTCAAACCCTTCAAAATGAGAATACAACGATCAATAATGGCATCATAAACCACAAAACTTCGATGAAATATGAAAAAGAGGAACAAACCCAGATTTTGTCCAATATTAATAAGCTGTCAGACAATATCAGGTATCTGGGAAATGAGCAAAAAAAATACGAGAATGAGCTGATAGCATCTGAGGAACAGCTCAAACAATTGAAAAACGACATCTCATTTTTAGAAATGGAGCTCGAAGAAAACCACACCAACTACAAATCATCACAGGATTATCTGGAGAAAGTCAAACTGGAAATAACCGAATGCAGACTTGCAATATCGGGAATAACCAATGAGCTCAATATGATTGGAAAGGACCTGGCGAGCAATAAGGAAGAACTTAGAAAGAACGAAGAAGCAGCTGAAGAGAACAGGCTGGGACTGGAAGACCTAAACCTTAAAATTCTAGAGATGTCCAAGTCCAATGAGATGCTGAAAGCCGAAAACATGCTGCTAAAAGAAAGACTGGATGCCAATAAGCAAAAGATTCAAGCCTTGAACGAGGAAAGAAAACTTAAGCAAAACATGTCTTATGAAAAACAGAAGCATGTCAACAATATCAACAAGGATATCAACGATGTGCAGTTGGAAATAAATTCATTAAATCTAAAAATCGAATCATCCACCAACAAGCTGGAATCACTTTCAGATACATTGTGGGAAGAATATGAAATGAACTTTGCCATGAGCAAAGCTTACAAGGATGAAACCATCAGTTTAACAAGACTTAACACAGAAGTCAGAGATCTTAAAAGGAAAGTCAAATCTCTTGGTGATGTCAATATCAATGCCATTGACGAGTACGGCGATGTATCACAGCGATACGAGTTTCTGACGAAGCAGAGAGATGATTTGAATGAAGCCAAGCTCAAACTTAACAGAATCATAAAAGATCTGACATATAAAATGAGAACACAATTTGAGCAAGAATATCAGAAAATTAGGGAGAATTTCAAATCAGTATTTGTAAGCCTGTTCAATGGCGGAAAAGCCGATATCGTCTTGACTGACGAGGATGATGCCTTGAATAGCGAGATTGAGATATATGCACAACCTCCCGGGAAGAACCTCAACAAGATCTCTTTGCTGTCCGG
>DMAP01000221.1 GCA_003446975.1 Clostridiales bacterium
GTCTTTTATCCAATCGGTAGACCAAACACGATAAATCTTCCATCCCATATCCTCAAGCACCGCTTGACGTAGTCGGTCCCTTTCTCTAGCAGTTCTTGCTGAGTGATATGCAGCCCCATCACACTCAATACCCAAAATATACTGTCCACTAACTGTTGGATGCTTTACGGCCATGTCTATTCTGTACCCGGAACACCCCACTTGAGTGCTAAGCTTATATCCCTTTCTATCAAGAAAATTATAAACAGCAGCCTCAAAGGGTGAATCGTGCTCCACAATATCGCTCTCAGTAATCTCGCTAAGTAAAACAGAAGGCCCATTGATGGCAAAGTCAATGTATCCCCTTAACAACTTTGACCCGTCGGATTTTATCCGGTCCGTATTAATATCGGTCGGAAGTATAGAACCTACAAGTTTAACATTATACTTTGCACGGGTGATGGCAACATTGAGACGCCGCTCCCCACCTGACTTACTAAGCGGTCCAAAGTTCATATGCATTACTCCGGCGACATCTTTGGCATAACCAATGCTAAAGATTATCGTATCACGTTCATCTCCTTGAATATTTTCAAGGTTCTTTATGATAAATGGTTCAGCCTTACTCTCATTAAAGAATTCCTCAAAGTTCTGGTTTTCCATGCGGCAACGGCGAACTTCCATGTCAATTGCCTGTTGCTGGATTTCTCCAAACGCTACAACTCCAAGAGAACGGCCAGGATACTTTCTGAAATGGTTAAATACCAGATCAGCAACCTTTTTAGCTTCAATAACATTCCCTTTTCTTCCTCCCCGATCATAAAAACCATCTTTTACATATATATATTCAACACCGAGATCAGATGCTTTATCGACGTTTGAAGGGAAAGTAATGAGATTATTTTTGTAAATCTTTGCGTTAGAAAATGCGATTAGGTGTTCATGACGACTTCTATAATGCCAACAAAGAGTCTTACCTGGTAACATTGTTGCCTCGTCTAAAACGGAGTCGAAGGCATTTGGGTCATCATTATCGTCGTCATCATCCGAGTCAATATCGTAATCGGCATTAGAAATGGCTGCTGTAAAGAAATTAGTTGGAGGAAGTTGTTTACTATCGCCAGCTATAATCACTTGCCTTCCTCTTGATATTGCACCGATAGCATTTTCTGTACAAACCTGCGATGCTTCATCAAAGATAACAGTGTCAAACATAAAACTATCTGCCTCAAGGAATAGGCTTACCGATAGAGGAGACATCATCAAACAAGGTTTGAGAGTGAGAATCAAATTTGGGATTTCTCTGAACAGTTTGCGAATAGGCTTGATTCTACGTTGCTTGGACAATTCCCTTTTTAATACACTGATTTCATCTACTCCGCTGGTAAAATGATCGAGAGATGGCAAGTCGTTTATCAACTTTGATCGTATACGTGCTTTTGCAATTTCAAATTGAAGTTTATCAAGTGAGACTAACTCCTTAATTATGCTTTCCTGTACCCTACGGCGAAAATTAGCAACAATAGGGTATTCCGGAAGGACAGAGTCGAGCCAAAGCCTAAAAAATCGCTTTTTGAATATCGGAATGATCGCATCTGAATCAATGTGCAAAGATTCAATTTTCTCAACGTAATCTCCAAGGCCAATATCACAGCACTGCGTTTTCGTTGTGCGGAAATCTATCCATTCCTCAAGCGCAGCAAGTCCATTGATACAGCCACTAAGCCGGTCAAGTAAGACTGGTATTCGAATAAATCTAAAATTTTCTGGCTCGTCAAAGAGATTAAGAAACCAGCAAAACTCATAATCCATATCACTTAACGATTCACTTATTCGGACGCTATACTTGCCGCAATGTTTAATCATCTCTCGATTATTACAAACATGTTCGATAAAAACTCTGTTGCTTTCTTTATCGGGGACTGAAGAGCGGAAAATCTTTACCCAGTTAACCGCGGTAAGGACTTCCGCCCAGTTAGTATTTATGCCGTTGTACAAGAACCCAAAATGTTCTCTCAATACGTATTCCGTGTCCTCATACTCGGAAACGATTTCGCCTAACTTTGTTAAATGTTCTGTGCACTCAATCAACTGACAATATGCCATCATGGACTTTTTTACTGTAACAAAATCAGTGTTTTCGCTTTGATAAAGTACAGAAAAAGTGTCCGTTAACAAACTGCTTTTCTCATTCATCCATCCTTTAATTTCATCCAGATGACGTAGCTTAACAAGAACTTGATATACACTATCATCTGAAACTTTTTTCACCAACTCACGATGGAGCCCTTGGATGCGGCGCTTATCGGCTTTATACTGTTTACTGAATATCTTAAAAAAAGATGTATAGTCCGATTTAAATCGGAGGTATATAGCATCGTAATCTATGTCAAATATTTCCTTTTCAAATGTTCTAAGCAATTCCTAGCGGCAGAAATTGTACTCTCTAATCTTTTCCTGTGCATCTTCAAATAAAGCTGAAATGCTAGGCCAGTCATTTATTTGACTCCAGATGGAATACATGGGAGATGCCATGATAACAGTTTCAATATCAAGCAAATGTAAAGCTATTTGTTGTGTTGAAATAAGTTCTTCGTGGGTCGAAAAATTCACTGAAGAATTATTTAAGGCAATGCTTTTATGCAGAGAGAGGATACTTTCTTTTCCTCTCTCGTATTCTGACTTAAATTCGACACAAACATTAATCTCTTCAAATAATTGTTCAAACGGTTCTCTATATATACACGCCACAGGCACAGTCGGTGACTGAGATGCAAGAGCTAGGAGTGAGGACGTTTCCTCAAGACCATGATAAGAGCTGTCAAATTTGAGTTGGAGCTGATTTTCTATTTCATCACAAAGTTCAGAGATTTGTTGCACCTTTGGAATAAGCTTCTTCAAATACGAACCAATATCATGGCGGAGTTCATATGTGACAATATCTATTTTTGCCCCCCTCCAAGGATTATTTCTATAATCATCACTCATTTTGCCGATAGTGTCCGTAAACCGATTCAACGTATTAATATAACGGTTGTATTGCACAGGTGTGGTTTGACGAACGTCTAAAAGGGTAAAGACGATATCCGAATAATTCTGTAAATTAGCGATATACCCATTAACCTCATAAATTGTTTTATTAAGTGGCAATACTTTTAAAAATATTACTTCAGAGTATTCATTCAACCGCTCCCTATCCGAAACAAGAAGGTCCAGCTTTTGATAAGCTTCATCTTTCAAGCTAGCTTTATTGTGAGCAAGGCTCAATATACTGCCGAGCTGTGTTAATATATCTTTCTTGTTGGCTTTATAACTATGAAGAATTAAGCAAAATTCTGCTAATCCTGTATCTGTGAGACGCTTATGCACAACATCAAGAGCTGCCATCTTTTCAGACACAAATAGGACTTTTTTACCAGCTGCGAGACATTCTGCAATAATGTTAGTTATTGTCTGGCTTTTGCCTGTACCAGGAGGCCCTTGTAAAACAAAACTAAGTCCCTTCTTGGCACAAAGAATAGCATCTTGTTGACTAGAGTCTGCATCCACGACTTGGAAAATCGTCGCAGGTGGCGCTTTGCGGTCGTGGTCGTAGCCATCAATTTCAGATAAGTCATAGCTAACAGCAGTCTCGTCACCTCCCAAAGCACGAATGATTGGATTTGCAAGGATCGCGGTCCTATGCATTTCTAAATCTCTATACATGCTAACTTTTAAAAATGATAGAAGGCCAAGGCCTGTCTCGTACATCACCTTCCAATTGTTCGTCGAAAACTGGGTTTGAATATCTTGTAAATATATTTCCAAATTGCCTTCAGTATTAAACTCTGGAAGATTGATGCCAAAATCACTTTCCAACTTATACACAAGTGTGGGATTCAAAACTATTTCATCTTCATGGAGGCTTAATACAAACGGGGACGTAATAGATTCCCATGCTAAGACGGCTGGTACAAGAATAATTGGAGCATCAAAATATTGATTGGAATGTGTATCCTCACTCCAGCGCAGAAAGCCGAAGGAAAGATAAAGCACATTGACACCCTGCTCCTCCATCGCTGTCTTAGCTCTATTGCGCAGGTTGCGCAAAGTCTTTTGCTGTTCTTTAATAGGTTGGTTAGTGACTACACTGCCCGGTTCTTGCTCTTCAATATTCTCTTCTTCGTCAAAAAGACTGGCTTGGTAATCATCAACAAATGGAAAAATTAATGGTTCCTCATTAACGACAAAACTATTCCAGAGATCAAAAGTATCTGGGGATTTAATTCTTAAATTGGATCTACGTGTATCTCGGTAATTGAGTAATCTATTCCTTAGCCCTAAATCAAGTAATTTGTTTTGCCAAACATCTAATTTGTAATCAAGTTTGCTCATTTATGCCACCCGACTTCTCAATAAATAACTTCCGTGTTCCCACCGTCGCACTCTATTAATTTAGACAACACTGTAGTTTTTTACATTACGTCTTGAATTATATCAGTATCCTCATTATCGCTTATAATGCAAAACCCACCGTGTAAAGATATTTTTTTGGAAATAAGGTAATTTTCAAACAAACTCAATCTGCACATGATTACAATTACTCAAAAATATTGCTTAATTCATAAGTGGATTAAGCAATTTAACTCATTACTACGGTACTTTTCTTACCATCTCGGATAGTTACACTTGTTTCATAATACGTGTATTGTATTGGGTCATTGAAAGACAATAGCTAAACCTGGACCGGCAACCCTTTGAACTGACTG
>DMAP01000341.1 GCA_003446975.1 Clostridiales bacterium
TTGAATTCTTCCCGTATCATCTTTAGAGAGTAAGGCTGGGCATATCTTCTCAATTTTTCTTCCACTGATTTTGTTTTTGTCCTCATACGTGTAAATTCTAGGTCCTTCTTTAAAAATCAACTCAACGGGTGGTAATGCCACCACAGGATTGTTTCCTAGAAGTCCGACATTTATCTCTCTCCCATCAATATACTCCTCAACCAGTGTCTGTGTGCTGAACTCATTAAAAATTGCTTTGACTCCTTTTCGCAGTTCAGTTTCGTTGAAAACTTTCCTTAATCCAAGTGAAGATGTCTCATCTTTTGGTTTGATAATCAATGGGTATTGCATATCAGCACGCATATCTGAGTCGGAACTCTCCATCACTGTATATTTTGGTGTCGGCAATCCCTTTTTTTCGATAATGATTTTGGTAACAATCTTGTTGATAGCAAGTCCATGCGTATCCGGTGCCGATCCCAAATACGGAATACCCATCATTTCCAATATTCCCGGTATATGCATATACCTGCATTTCCCTTGAATACCATAGCACAGATTAAAAACCATGCCCGATATTTGTTCTGAAGTTTCAGGCATCATAAACTCTTCCAGTTTTTCGATTATATGTTTATCCCCTTCGAATGCAAATACCTGATGTCCTCCTTCTTCAAGAGAACTTATGATGTCATTTATTGTTTGCATACTGTACTTTTCACGACAAGGTTTACCAAAATGATTGATGACAGCTTGACTCTCCAAGTTATAAATGACAGCTATTTTCATCTTATTCTCTCCTCAAACTAAATGATTCGATTTCATCAACTGCAGCAAGGTGGATTCCGGATAAAACCCCATTTTCTCATAAAATGGTAAAACAGACTCATGCCCATCTGCCACTGAAAGAACTATTTTGTTACATTCTTTCCGATTCAGCCACTTGACAGCACTTTCGACCAGTTTCTTACCGTAGCCTTTGTTTCTATGGGAATCTTCAACAAATAAAGAGTCAATTTCACCGATGCCTTTTAAATAGGAAGATATGCAATAGGCCACTCTTATGCCATCTGTGTCGATTACTTCTATCAACAGATTCTCGTCGTCAATCAACTCAAACTTTTGACATCTATTCTCAAAGGTCATATGTCGATAGCGGTCCTTGAAATACCTAGAATCCTTGAAATGGATATTTCTTAGCTTTTCCCACAAATCCTTGATTGAAACAAGTTCATCTTTCTTTATTCTTATAATTGACATTGTGTTCCTTCTTTTTCTAATAAACTATGTATTAACATCATTATAACAAAAAACCATCCTTTTGACATCGGTACAGTCTAAATATATAATGAATCAGGAGGTGTTGAAATGAAATTCGGACATATAGGCATTAAGGTATTGGATATGGAACGTTCATTGGAATTTTATGGAAAGGTTTTATCTGCAAAAATATTAAAGGATTATCAGTACCCCGAAAGCAGATTGGTTTTCCTTGATGTTGGGGGAACTATCATTGAACTGATTGCAAAAGACGAGAATCAGGAAAGAAAACCTGGTCCTATTGAGCATATAGCCTTCAAGGTGGATTCTTTGAAGGATAAGATGGATCTACTAAAAACTCTTGGTATCGAACATTCTCAACCAAGAGTTGTGGGGACTGCGCAGATTATTTTTTTTAATGGTCCCGATAATGAAAGATTTGAATTTGTGGCAAGAATCTAGAGAGCTTTGAAGGCATTTTCTCGATATTGATTGGTGTACAGGTTGTGATAATGGCCCCTTAATGCCATCAGCTCTTCATGGGTTCCTTCCTCTACGACTTCTCCCTTTTCAATGACCAGTATTCTATCTGAGTTTATTATGGTTGATAGCCTGTGTGCTATCACAAACGATGTCCTCCCCTGGAGGACTTTTTCTATGGCATCTTGAATCATTCTCTCTGTCTGTGTGTCAATGGAAGAAGTGGCCTCATCCAAGACAAATATCCTTGGATCTGAAATAATTGCCCTTGCAAAGGATATTAGCTGCTTCTCTCCGGTGGATAGTTTGCCTCCTCCTTCTCCTACCTGTGTCTGATAGGCCTCGGGGAACTTCATGATAAACTCATGTGCATTGACCAGCTTAGCTGCTTCGATTATCTCTTCCTTTGTTGCATCAAGCTTTCCGTATCTAATGTTATCTTCAATGGTTCCACTAAACAGATGTGGCGCCTGCAACACGTATCCGATGTTTTCATGCAGCCATGCAATCGATCTTTCACGATAGTCTACTCCGTCTATTTCAATCAATCCCTCTGTCGGCTCATAGAATCTGCAAATCAGGTTTACAATTGTGCTTTTTCCTGACCCTGTCTCGCCCACCAGAGCTATGCTCTGACCTTGTTTGACTGAAAGGTTGAAGCTTTTTAAAACCTCTTCACCATTCTTATACCTGAATGACACACTTTTAAAATCAATGTCTCCCTTTAGCTCTTCCCAATTAAATTTTTTAGGCTCTAATATGGTGCCGTACTTTTCCTGGACTTCAATCGTATCATAAATATCCATTTCCTCATCAATCAAGGAAACGACTCTCTCAGCAGCAGCCTGTGCCTGTTGAAATTCAGCTATGACACGCGCTACTTCCCTGATAGGTTCGAAGTATTGAGTGGCATAGGAAATAAACAGCACCAATGTACCGTATGTGATAGCCCCTTGGATGACGCTGTTTCCTCCTGACCATATCACAAGGGCTATAGCGACACTTGAGAGTGTCAGAACAATAGGCAGAAACAGAGCCGAAAAGATGACTGCCCTTATGGACGACCGTTTCATATCCGATGTTATTTCCTTGAACTCATTTAGATGTTTCTCTTCGCCGACCAAAACTTTAGTAGTGATGGCACCTGAAATGCCTTCGCTGAAAGAGCCTGTAATCTTTGAGTTGATCTTTCGCACAACACGATAAGCTTCAAGAATCTTTTTCTGAAAGTAAATGCTCAAAATCGCCAGCACAGGTACAACTGATAACGTCAATAAAGCCAGCCGCAAATTATATGCAACCATAAAACCGGCAATGATAATCATCAATGAAAATCCCCATACAATGTCGACAATACCCCATGATATAATTTCCCCCAACCTTCTGGTATCAGATGTCATACGTGCCATAATCCATCCCGTTGGCGTCCTGTCATAATACGAGAAAGATAATTTCTGAAGCTTGTCAAAGGCCTCCTCTCTAATGTCATAGGTCAGATTCATCTCTATCTTCCCTGCTGTCGATATAAAAATAAATATGTTAAGTGACTGCCAAATGATCAACAGACAGAATTTAAGTATGAAGCTTTCCAGGCCTTCAATATTGCCGGGAACAATAAAGTCATCAATTGCCCTTTGTGTCATTTGTGGAAATATGGCATCTGCTAGAGCCAGGTTGATCATGAAAAATATCAGGATTGCCACCAGTTTCTTGTAGCGGATCAGATATTTGAATATCTTTTTCCATATTTTCATATCTATTTTTTTTGAATAGTCCTGTTCTTGAAATTCATAATCAGACATGGTTGTTCCTCCTGAACCTACGCCATCTGGATATCCCAGATTCGTTTGTAGTAGCCTCCCAAAGCCATCAATTCGGCGTGGGTACCCCTCTCGATGATTTTTCCATCTTCGACTACCAGTATATTATCTGCGTCATATACGGAAGCCACTCTATGGGAAATGATAAATGTAGTGATATCCTTTTTCCTCTCTGACAAAGCCTTTCTGATGGCTATATCCGTTTCCGTATCCACAGCACTCAAGGAGTCGTCAAATGCAAGAATGGGATAATCGTTTACTAGTGTTCTGGCTATTGCCAGCCTTTGTTTCTGCCCACCTGACAATGTCACTCCTTTTTCACCAACAAGTGTGTCGTAGCCTTTATCAAACTCTTTTATGACTTCATGGACAGAGGCTATTTTTGCAGCCTCATAGATGGAATTTTCAGATTGCTGGCTACTGAAGTTGATATTGTCCTTGATGGTTTTTGAAAACAGGAATGGTTCCTGTAAAACAATGCCTATATGTTTTCTAAGCCACTTTTTTTGGATGTTTTTGATATCCACGCCATCAATCATGATTCGTCCATCGTCCACATCGTAGAGTCGCCCCAGCAAATGAATCAGAGATGATTTACCGGAACCTGTCCTGCCAATGACCGCTACTGTCTGTCCTTTTTTGACAGTAAATGAGACATGATCCAACACTTTTCGATCGAAATTATCCGGATAGGCAAATGAAACATCATCAAACACAATTTCTCCCTTGATTTCAGGGGTTGTCTCATTCTCAAGATCAAGTTCTATCTCGCCATCCAGTATTTCCTGGATTCTATCAGAAGATACAATAGCTTTACCCAAATCCGAGAGAATTCTTCCCAGTTGTCTTATTGGCCAGAGAAGCCTATACTCATATTGAATAAATACAATGATTGCTCCTAAGGTTATCTCTCCCATATAAGTGAAGTAGACACCGGATACTAGGACAAGTCCAATGGATGCTAGTGAAATAAAATCCGAAATTGACCAATAATACGCCAGGTACTTAATCAACCTATAGGTTTTATCTGCATATGATTTGTTCTTTTCTTTGAATTTCTCGATTTCGAACTTTTCTCTTGCGAAAGCTCGAACCACCCTTGTACCATGCAGATTTTCTTGGATCACAGTAGATAGCTCGGCTTCAGCTTCATCAGATATCTTAAAAGCCTTTTGGACTTTAATAAAGAAAATGTAACCAAAGAAAAAAATGATGGGAGTCAGTATCATAGCCGCAACAGTCATTTTCCAGCTTATCTGAAGCATGAAATAGAGTGCGATAATCACCATGAAAACAGCTCTTCCTACCTCCATCAGTTGTATGGATAAGAATCGCCTGACAGTCTCCACATCCGATGTAGCTCTTTGCAGCAAATCTCCTGTATCTGAGTTTTTATGGTAATCAAAAGGCATCTGCTGTATATGGTCGTAAACCCTATCTCTTATGTTCTTGGCAATATCTTCTGATGCTTCAGCTGACATTCTGTTGGAAAGAAATAGAAACAGACCATAAATCGCAGTAACTGCAATGATTGCTAGTCCACCAATCCATAAATTGTTGCGGACATATTCCCTGCCTCCCGGCATCTGAATGATTCTCTGAATCAGTAAATGATCTGAGGGTAGTTCTCCGATAAATGAATCTACAATCATCTGAATGATAACCGGCACCATTAAAGAAAATCCTACTGAAATGCCCATAAATATGATTGAAACAATATATTTCCCTCTGTTGTTTTTCATGAAATGCCATAGTTTGCTAAGCTTTTTCAAGTCTTCACCTCCATAATTATCCGTCAAAATACAAAAACCGCAGGTTTCACCTGCGGAACAGAATTTAAAAACCGCAGGTATGTTTAAACAGCCTGCGGTCAAATATTATCAAAATAGTTTATTGATCCTACTTGGTACCATCATTCGGAGGCTGTGTAAACAGATTAAAAACAGGCGCACTGATGCCTTGAGCTATAGTTGCATATGAACTTCCTATTGTGTGCATGAATATTTTAATCATCTTTATCCTCCTTATTATTATTTTTCCATAATCAGAATAATACACTGGAATCATAATGTCAATAACTAATAGCAAATATGTATTTAGTGTAATATTTAACGGTTATCTACCATTCTTATCAGATGGCAACTAATGGCTTCAGCCTTGAGAAGATTGTCTATGGGTTTATCATTTAAGATGTCATACGCATTCTTTGACGATATTTGCAATTCTTTTGTTCCCTGTGATGCATTGACAACACACAATAGTTTATCGTTGCCATGAACTCTGATGAAACTAAAAACACCATCTTTGCAAATGTAGGGTTTCCAGTCACCTTTTTTTAGCGCTTCCAGATCATTTCTAAGTCCAAAGATTTTCCGATACCAATCAAGCAGTACCATATTTTCCTTCCCCCAAGGGTAGGTCTTTCTGCAGTATGGATCTCTGAACCCCTGCACCCCAACCTCATCTCCATAATAGATGCATGGTATGCCAGGAAAAGTAGCTTGTAAAAAAGAAAGAATCTTCAATCTCCTGACTGCCAGTTGATGCTGTTCTACAGTCAGCTCATACTCAAATGCCTCGAAATCCTCTATTTTATACTCTGCTGGTGCTTCCCCCAATATGGTCAAGGCTCTGACCGTGTCATGACTGCCTATCAGGTTCATGCAGGAATAGAAGTATTCCCTTGGATAGTTTTCATATAGAGACATCATGTTTTTCAAAACGACAGTTGCATCCATGTTCCCCAGCACAAACTTGATAAAGGTCTCCTTGAAAGGGTAATTCATAACAGAGTCCAGTTCATTGCCCAGAAAATATTTGCGCAGATTTCCATAGCTGACCTTATTGGAGGCATCTTCCCAGACCTCTCCCAGTACAATGCTCTCTTCATCCACATTCTTTGTCTCCCTGTGTATCAGTTCAATAAATTCATCCGGCAACTCATCTGCCACATCCAGACGCCAGCCTTTAATGCCTCTTCTAAGCCATCGTTTGACGATGCTGTCTTGTCCCGTAACAATATACGCCAGATAAGTGGGGTGCATCTCTTTGACATTTGGGAGACTGAGATTTTTCCACCAACTGTCATAATCCACCGGATAGTTGATGAAATCAAACCATTCATAGTAAGGTGATTCCTTTGATTGAAACGCACCCAAGGTAGAATAAGCGCCCTTTCTGTTGAAATACTTGCTGTCACTTCCAACATGACTGAAAACACCATCCAGTATGACATTTATTCCGTTGGCTTTACAAGTTTTTATAAAGTCATCGAAATCCTCTTCCTTTCCAAATCCAGGATCCAACTTCTCATAGTCGGCCGTATCGTACTTGTGATTGCTGTTAGCCTCAAAAATAGGATTAAGATACAAGACTGATACATTAAGTCTCTTCAGATAGTCAATTTTCTCAGTGATTCCCTTGATATTCCCGCCATAGATATCCCAATAAAGTATATGCCCCTTTGGATCTTTGATGTAACGATTCTTGTCATGCCAGTTTGTATATTTTACAAAACCTTTTCTGTCTTTGTACAGATTGTCTTCTCCGGCACTATTGAATCTATCAACAAAAATCTGATACATAATCCCTTCTTTATACCACTCCGGAACTTGAATCCCTTTTCTATGCACGGTGATCTGAAATGGTACAGGGTTTTCTCTATAAACATAGCTTTCCCCACCCAGTTTTTCCGGATTGTTTCCCACATAGAGAGTACCCCATCCGTTGACAGCTTCGATATGGTAAAACATGACACAGGGCTCTTCAGGCGCTTCGAAGACCACCTTGTGGATATTGTAATAATCCATTTCAGACACGATTTCCATTGAGTGAACATGGCTTTTTTCATTGCAATAGGTTACCAGATTGCAGTGTAGTTGGTCTTCCTTTGTTGTTTTGATTTTAATCTCAATAGACGTGCCTGTTTCTACAGCCCCAAAAGGTATTTTGTGCTCTGGCATCTGTGAATTGTAAATAAGCTCCATCCAACTATCCTT
>DMAP01000241.1 GCA_003446975.1 Clostridiales bacterium
AAAGCTATGGCAGAAGACCTGGTTAGCGAAATCAATAAAGAGAGACTTAACCTGGAGAAGAACGTTGTTGAAAAGATCCATGCTACAGTCCTTAAAATCGATAAGGAACTCGCAGACCTTGAGGACAAGATCAATGAACTCAAGATAAAGGAACTTGAAGCTGTGCTTGAAAAGATGAAGAGCCAGCAGAAAACTGCAGAATAATATCTACAACAAAATCAACTTATTGCAATGTTGCGTGGTCTTGACCTGCAACATATTACTTTTTTTTAAACGATACACCTACGCTTGAAATGCCAATATTTGCTGGTTCTAAATGTTACTGCACCCCAAAAAAAAGAATAGGTTTAAAATCAGAGTTCTAATTCAAGATTCTCTATAGGTGCGCACCAGTAACCAGCTTGTTCTGAGCACCTTCCGATCAAATGCAAAATGCAGGAAGATCGGGATAAACTTATAAATACGCAGTCTCACATCTGCCATCAATTGTAGATCCAGCACTTTTTCATCGAACCTGGGTTCCAGAAAATAGGAAAAATCATGCCAGTACTGATGCACGGACCCAAATGCTCCAAAAAGAACACCACACAACATTCCTGTATCAGCAGGGTCAGGAAGGCCAAAACGCAGATCACACTTGCCACAACGCAACATGAGGTTGCGCATGGTATCCCTGAAAAGCCTGAAAAGAGGATTCTTGATATTATTGAACATGGCAAGAACATCTTTTGCCTTCAGTCCTTTTTTCTTTTTTCCGATATTTTCCACTTCTTCCTTTTTATCCTCGTCTTGCTCTTTTTTTAAGTCAGGACCTTCGGATTCCGTTGGATAAGATTCCGTTGGATAAAATACCCGTGAATAGGATATGAAGAGCCATTTTATGATGATCTTCCCTGAAATATCTTGGCCTTTTTTACTCAGATCGACCATCAGGTCTACAGCACAGAAAAGCACAAGTAATGCTACTAACAGGATTACCAGCGCCGCTAACTGTATAATCTGTATTACAGTGAACATGGTACTCCCGGATCAAGAAAAGATGACAATGGACCAAAAGACAGGAGATATAAGTATATCTGCTATCCTGTTTCTGATTTACTGCCCTTCAACATCTATTCTAACAGTGTCCTCATTTTCGTTGGTGTTCTCAGCACCGTTGTTGTCTTTCTCCTTCTCGTATTTACCCTCGTCCTTTTTCCCCTTCATGCCTTTTATCTTCTCTATAAGGCCGGGAACTGATTCCAGGAGGACGCCAATATCAGACTTCCCTGAAAGAGACATCAGATGCGCCTCATCTTTAGAGATAACGATGAAAGCCACAGGCTCTATCTTTGCTCCTGCTCCACCACCACCACCAAAACCTTCTTCCCGGTCTTTGTTCTTACCTTCACCGCCACCTGTACCGAAACCAAAGGAGACCTTGGTCACGGGAATAATGGTTGTATCCCCTATTGTTACAGCTTCGCCCACCACTGTCTTGGTGCTCACCAGTCTTTCAAGTTCACTGGATACTTCTTTCATCAGTTCTTCAAGTCCCATATTATTTGCCCCCATACCAAATCTGTATATTCCTTGCTCCCACATGGAATCTAGCCTAGCATTCAGCATACTAGCACTCAGCATATTTTTTAAGTTTTATATATTAATAATAAGAAAGATTGAAGGATGGACTAGAGCCATCCTCCCTTTTTCGGTTCACCACCGATTGTAGTTTCCATTCCCTCAGAAAATGGCATCTCCTTGGCGAAAAAAGCCATTTTCCCTATGCTTGTTTCAAAAATCCGACTTTCCTTTTTTGGTTACGGAGGATATTAAATAACCAATAATGATCTTTGAAACAAGATTTAGACCCCACAATTGCTTGAGAATTCCCCAGTCCCCAATCCGCACGCATGTTCGATCGAGACAGAATTTATTTCTCAACATTAAATAAGTATGATCGTTTATTTATTTAACATAATTTGAATAAAACATTAAACGTCATATCAAATTATAACAGCATTATAATTTTCTATAACGTTAATATGTTCTGCCAATTCCCAGTACTAAAATCAAATATCCTCTTTCAGGGCGGCTGCATACTAATACTAATCAATTTGTGATCAATTAATTAGTCTTAACACTTTGAATTGACAAATCTCTGTGATTCTGACAATTGGCAAAATTGTGTGGCACCGGCGGAATATAAGTAAGAGGAAGGAAGTATTGAATATTATGTAGACATCGATGTACACCTTGTTTGTGTTCATTGCAAGTATTACAACTATTCGGGGTCTAAAGGGGTGGACATATGGTAAAAAGTAAGAAAAGCACGGTTAAAGAAAAAACAGAACCTGCGAACGAGAACCAGATACATTCTGCAGCAGAAACGTCTATCATTGCTCAGCCTGCTTCAGATACATTTGTAAATGTTTCTCCAAATGAGAATATTCTTGTTGTAGGTATTGGTGCATCAGCTGGCGGGCTGGCTGCATTGGAACAATTCTTTTCAGCAATTCAAGCAGATACCAACATGGGTATGGCCTTTGTTGTC
>DMAP01000404.1 GCA_003446975.1 Clostridiales bacterium
CACCATCGTCAAAATTGTCGCTTTGGCGACGTTCATGCCTATCGTAGCGGGGATGGGAGGGAATGCGGGCACGCAGACCCTTACTTTGATTATAAGGGGTATTGCTTTAGGAGAACTAACCCTGGAGAACCATAAGGAAATCCTGATCAAAGAATCAGTTATAGGCATTATCGACGGGCTATTCCTGGGGCTTATTGTTGCAGGACTGGGTTATTTTTGGGTTCAAAATGCCTATTTTGGCTTGGTGATTGGGGTTGCTATGTTTTTGAATTTGTTCGTTGCCGCAATTTCCGGATTTTTCATTCCTATTATGTTAAGAAAAATTGGTGTTGATCCCGCTCTTGCCTCAGCGGTTTTTGTCACAACTGTCACTGATGTGCTTGGATTTTTCTTTTTCCTGGGATTTGCCACACTGATGATAAGCTTCTTGGTGTGAATCAATGTTTTTTTTAGTTTGAAGCATTAATGACATTCGTTATTAAATTTGGTCATCGAACAAAACAGATTAATTAAAGATGGAATTGTGGGAAAACGTTGACACTCCTTTGGTGTACATGGTAAAATAGCTCTGATAAAAAAATAACGAAAAGGAGTTTTGTTTATGAGGAAAGCTATATCAATCATTTTAATTTTGGTTTTGGTGTTAGGTGTTGCCGGGTGTGGAACTACTGCACCAACAACTGCTACGACGACAGCGCAACCGACGGAGCCTGCACCAACAGAAGCAGAGCCAGCTTATGCAGCGGGTACCTATGTGGAAACTGTGATGGCTATGAGAGGGGATCTGACCGTGGAAGTTATTGTTGACGACAATGCCATAACGAGTGTCAAGGTACTTGAACACGTGGATACACCAGTGATAGCTGATGCTGCCATTGATGTCATACCAAAAGCGATAGTCGATGGTCAGACATTGGCAGTTGACGTGGTGACAGGTGCGACGCTTACAAGCTACGCCATTATTGGCGGCGTCACTCAGGCACTAAGGAAGGCTGGCGGAGACATTGATGCCCTTAGAAAAGCATCGGAGAAAGCACCGGTTGTCGCGGGACCTGATGAAGAATACGATGTGGTTATCGTAGGAGCAGGCGGATCTGGTTTGAGTGCGGCCATTGAACTGCGAAGAGATACTGATCTTAAAGTGTTGGTATTGGAAAAATTGGCATATACAGGAGGATCAACAAGAGTTGCGGGGGGTGCTATTTGGATGGCTAACACACCTCGAAATGAAGCAGCAGAAATTAATTTCACACCAGAGTATCTGATCGAATTCATGGAGTGGCGATCTGAAACCACATTGAATAGACCGTACTTGACGCGAGTGGGAGAAATTACAGGAAGAGTGGCTACCTACCTGATGGAGCAAGGAGCTCCTTTCAGAGATACTCATAGCGTGGGATATGCAGGATCTGATCTGTTCATGTTGTCCCCCCTCAATGAAGGTACTGGATATGGCGGTGGAATTCTGATCGATTTTCTGACTGACCTATCAAATGACTTGGGAGCAGAAATCAGATTGAATTCAAAGGTTACCTCACTTCTGACAGAAGGAAACACTGTAGTTGGTGTTTCTGTTGAAAGCAAAGATAAGAATTATAACGTAATGGCTAAAAAAGTTATTTTGGCAACTGGTGGATTTACTAGAAATGAAGAGATGATAGGCGAACTGGCACCTGAATACACCAACAATATTCCATTTACAGGAGCAGGAAGCACCGGTGATGGTATCACAATGACCAGAGATCTTAATGTTGAGATAGTTGGAACAGATATGATGAATCTAAAGGGATTGAATCACAATTTTGGATACTATGGAAATATTGGTGGATTGGTCAATGTACCTGGTATTATTCTCAATAAAGAAGGCGTCAGATTTGCCAGTGAAAGGTTGTTCTATAGTGAGATAGGCATCCATATCAACAGACAAACAGGTAAAACTGTTTATGGAATCGTTGATAGCCAATCAACAAGAATCGAAGACTTGGATAAAGCTGTCGAAATGGGTCTTGTTTACAAGGCAGACACACTAGAAGCTCTTGCTGATGCTACGGGTGTGAATAAGGATGCTTTCTTGAAAACATTGGCTGATTATGAGGCCGTAAGAGCATCTGGAGAAGATGATCCTGACTTTGGTGTCACAAATGATAGAATGGCAGACATTTCTGTTGCACCTTTCTATGCGGTACCGATTAAACCATTGTTTATCGGATCAATTCCAGGATTACTGGTTAATGCAAAGTCAGAAGTAATGACTAAGTCAGGTGATACGATCGAGAACCTATATGCTTGCGGAGAGCTTGTATTTGGTAATGTTTTCAGCAAATACTATCCAGCATCAGGAACAGGAGTCGGTTTTGCAGTCTATACTGGCGCTATTGCTGCTGAGTCGGCGAAAGAAGCCATTCAAGAAAACAACTAAGCAATAAATCAGAAAATGTAAAGTAAAATAATTTATCAGGTACTTGGGATATACTTCCAAGTGCCTACTTTTTTGTACATTTGTTTATAGTGAAAAAGTGGAAGCTAATATGTTATAATAAATAATTGAGTATTATTATAGGAGTATCTATGAAAGGCAAAATAGGAATCTATTCGTGGTTTGGTGCAGAACTCCATATGTCTGAAAGACTGAGATTAATTAAGGAAGCTGGATTTGATACTACAATGCTTTGGTGGGGAGATGAAGTTGCTTTTTGGGATTTCAACAAGGGAGAATTAATCAATGAAGTATATCATGCTGGTTTGGAGGTGGAAAATATACATCTACCCTATTATGATATACATCATATTTGGGAACATAGTATAAGAAGCGATGATGTAATAAAGAGCATACAAGTAGGCATCGAAGACTGTTCGATATTCGGTATTGAAGGAGTCGTCATACATGTGGAAAATGACATGATGATAAACTACAATCAAAACACAGGTTTGGATAATCTGAAGCGACTTGTTTGGGAAGCTGAAAAAAAAGATATCATCATTGCAGTTGAAAACACGAAAAACAACCAGATTGTTGAGCGTGTTTTTCATGAGATAAAAAGCAGTCATTTGAAATTTTGCTATGATTCTTCCCATGACTGGCTATTGAACGGATCCAAAGGTGACTGGATTCTGAAGTACGCTAATAGACTTCATTACTTGCACTTATCGGATAATGACTTTGTGGCTGATAGGCATTGGATTCCTGGAGAAGGTTTGATTCAGTGGGAAAAAGTTGTTAAAAACCTGCAGGAAGTTAAGTATAGCGGGACTGTTTCATTTGAGGTTTGTCCCTTTGACTACACTGTTAACAGTGAAGAATTATTAAAAAAAGTGTTTGAATTTGGCAGAAGCATCAAAAGTCAATTAGATGAAAAAGGAGTAGCTTATGACAATTAGTCTTGAATGGATGATACTATATGCTTTAATCATATTAGTGATCATATTGGTAATCGCAGTGCTAGTCAAGCAAAGTAAGCTGGGAAGCAAGGACTTTGCCAAAGATATTAAGAATGATTTGAGATATATTCTAATGGAGAACAATAGCAAAATGACAGAGAGCATATTGGTTAGAATCGCGACTTCTGAAGAGAAGCAACAAAGGACACTAAATATATCCAAGTTGGAAACCATTGAAAAATTACAAAAGAACACAAATGAGCTAACCGATGCTTTTTTGAGGTTTCAGAACAATACCTCAACCAATATAAACGAATCCAATTTGCGCTTGACAGACAGTATGACCTATAATTTTAATGGGCTAAATTCCAAGATAGAAGAAAACTTGGATCGTATTGGTAAAAAAGTAGATGAACGCCTCAATGAAGGTTTTGAAAAGACCAATAAGACTTTCAATAATGTTATAGAAAGACTTTCTAAAATTGACGAAGCCCAAAAAAAGATAGACAGTCTATCCACCAATATCATTTCATTGCAAGATATTCTGACTGACAAAAAGAGTAGGGGAACCTTTGGAGAGGTACAGTTAAATGGCCTGCTAAAATCAATCTTTGGAGAAAAAAACGACAAGGTTTTTGAGATTCAGAAAACCTTATCCAACGGGTCAATAGCAGACGCTGTGCTTCATATCCCAGATCCCATAGGGCTACTTTGTATAGATTCCAAGTTTCCATTGGAGAACTATCAGAGAATGATAGATAAGAACATCTCCGGTTATGAGAGGTTGAAGTACGAGAAGGATTTTAAGACTAATGTCAAAAAACATATCAACGATATAAGCACCAAATACATTATTAATGATGTGACGTCAAATCAGGCGATTATGTTCGTTCCGGCAGAGGCGATATTTGCTGAAATCAATGCTTATCATGTGGATCTAATAGAATTTGCCAGGGATCAGAGAGTTTGGATGGCCTCACCTACAACTCTCATGTCAGTACTATCTACCGTTCAGGTAGTTCTAAAAAATATGGAACGGGACAAATACACGAGTATCATTCACGAAGAATTAAAAAAACTGGGTGAAGAGTTCGGTAGATACAAATCCAGATGGGATTCATTGGCTAAAGATATTGATAAAGTTTCAAGAGATGTCAGAGATATCAACGTCACATCCGGTAAGATAGAAAAGAGATTTGCACAGATATCCAATGTGGACATCGAAACAGGTGAAGATGAGATTCTACCGGCATTGGATATGAAGATAAACAAGGAGGAATTGTAATATGGCAATAAAAGAAGAAGTTTACAAAAAAGGAACTGCAGCACCATTATTCGAGCTGATGGGAAATGATGGACAGATTCATAGGTTATCCGATTATAAGGGTAAGAAAGGTGTTATTGTCTTTTTCTATCCAAAAGATGATACCCCTGGGTGCACCACTGAATCCTGTGAATTCAAAGAGATTTATGATGAAATCAGGTCGTTGGGGTATGAAGTTTTTGGTATCAGTAGAGATGGTATGAAATCACATATTAACTTCAGCCAGAAGTATGAGTTACCTTATATCATATTAAGCGATGAGGATAAAAAGACACATTTGGACTATCAGGTTTGGACTGAGAAAAACATGTATGGCAAAAGGACCATGGGTGTTGAAAGGTCTACCTTTGTGATTGACAAAGAAGGGAAAATGTTAAAGGAATTTAGAAATGTGAAGGCAAAAGGGCATGCTCTAAAAATTTACCAATTCATTAATGAATTGAACGAATAAAATCGGAAGACACCAATCAGACAAATAATTTATAAATGAAATCATTAAATGATTTACATTAAGTTATGAAGAAAATGACATTTTCTTGCAATTGTAAAGAGAAGATAAAAGTGATAGAATTGTAATGTGCAAGAGGCATAGTTTTATTTGCTTTTATTTGGTATCTTAGTTAAGATACAAATTAATAATTTATTAATAATATTATTCGATAATAAGAAAGGAGTAAAATTTGAAGTCATATTATCTAAAACGATTGGTACCGTTGTTTATAACCATAATTCTAATTACTTCTTTAACCTTTGCAATGATGCATTCAATACCCGGTGGTCCTTTTACGAGAGAAAGACCGGTTCCCGATGCCATATTGAGAGCGTTAAATGAGAAATACAATTTGGATGATCCTATTTTGGTGCAATACTTCAAGTATATGAAAGGTCTTGCAACCTTTGATTTGGGCCCATCTTACTCAAAAATCGGAACAACGGTCAATGAACTGATTTACGAAGGTTTCCCTGCAACAGCCAAGATTGGAGGTCTTGCAATTTTGCTTATTGTTATACTGGGCATACCTCTAGGTGTTATATCCGCATTAAAGCAGAACAAACCTATTGACTATTTTGTAATGTTTGTGGCTACAATGGGAATTACAGTTCCTAGCTTCGTAATTGCTACAGGGATTATTTACTTCTTCGCTGGTCAATTGGGTTGGATCCCGAGTTTTGGATTGGCAACTCCAGCCAGCTATATCGGTCCAGTAATTGCTCTCGCAGGGTACTCACTGTCATTTATTGCCAGACTCACCCGCTCCAGTATGCTGGAGGTTCTGAGGCAAGATTATATCAGAACAGCCAGGGCAAATGGTATAAGTGAGTTCACAGTCATTGCCAAACATGCCATTAAGAACGCATTGATACCGGTTGTTACTTATTTGGGACCTACTATAGCAGCCATTTTGACAGGTTCCTTCGTCATTGAAAAAATATTCGCCATCCCTGGCATCGGTCGATACTTCGTTGAGAGTGTAACCAATAGAGATTATACAACCATTATGGGTATCACTGTCTTTTATGCCCTATTTTATCTGATCATGATTTTGTTGGTGGATATTACATATTCATTTCTAGATCCTCGCATTAAGTTGAAGGGGGAGAAGTAGTTACTATGGATAAAAACAAGTTTGTATTTATAGAACAGACTGGCGAGGGTAGTGAGGCTATAAGACCGAGCTTGACCTATTGGCAGGACGCTTGGAGAAGACTGAAGAAGAATAAGCTGTCCATGATTGGGATTTTTGTTGTTTTTCTCATTATCGGGTTTGGATTCGTTGGACCTTACCTGACACCATATTCTTATTCGGATCAGGTCAATAAATATAAGAATTTACCTCCAATGCTTGATTTGTATGAAATTGACGGACATTACTTTCATCT
>DMAP01000285.1 GCA_003446975.1 Clostridiales bacterium
CTATCATATATTTGGTGGCGGTCTAATGTTGGGAGCGCTGTTTATGGCAACGGACTATTCTTCCAGTCCGGTTACCAACAGGGGAAAGATTTTGTTTGGCATTGGTGCAGGACTGTTAACCATGATTATTACGCTTTATAGCAGCTCCGCAGAAGGGGTTACTTATGCCATCCTGTTTATGAATGTAACAACTCCACTTATTGAGAAATATACCGCACCTAGAGTGTTTGGAACCGGAGGTGTCAGAAAATGAAAAACGAAGCTTTAAGACTTGGTGTGACGCTCTTCCTCATCACTTCAATTGCTGCAGGCATTTTGGCATTGTCCAACAACCTGACCGCCGATAAGATAGCAGAAGTTGAAGCAGCAGCCAGTCAAGGAGGAGATGTTGCGGGAGAACTGATACCGGGTGGCGCGAGATTTGAGGAAGTTGAAGTTGAAACTATAGATAAAATATTGTCTGAGAACGACAAGTTCACAGATGCTGTAAAAATACTAGATAGCAGTGGCAATCTCCTAGGCTATGGCATAAGAACATTTGCTACAACCAAAGGTTATGGTGGAGATATGGAGTTATTTGTTGGTATAACGACGGATAGCCAGATTGCCGGACTAAAAGCACTTTTACTGCAAGAGACTCCAGGACTTGGAACCAATGTTGAGAATGATTCCTTTAAAGGACAATTCATAGGAAAAAGTGCGGATATGATTTTTTCAGTCATAAAGACAGCTCCTGAAGCAGAAAGCGATATATCAGCTGTTGCGGAAGCAACGATTTCATCATTGTCTTTCACTAGTGCAATAAACAATGCTGTGTTGATTTATGACACGTATTTCAATGAAGAGTCAACAGGTGGACTGATCGAAGAGCCAGGCGATGAAGATATTGAAACAACAGTTGTTCCAGGATCAATTAAACTAGAATCTGCAGAAGAGGATTTGATTGCCCAGATAACTTCAGAAAACAGTGAGTTTGTAGACTTGAAAAAAGCCTATAATGAAAGCGATGAGCTGATTGGATACGCTATCAGGACATGGAGTACCAAGAAAGGTTTCTATGATCATATAGAGGTTTATGTGGGATTGAATCTTGAAGGTGAAGTGGTAGGCTTGAAAGTAATGACTATAAGCGAAACACCAGGATTAGGAACAAGTGTTGAAAATGCTGACTTCCAAGAACAATTTTTCGGAATGGATTCGAGCATGGAAATCAAACCGGTTGGATCTGCATCAGCAGAAGATGAAATCAGCACGGTCACAGGAGCTACTGTATCATCGGTTTCATTTACCAGTGCGGTCAACAACGCTTTGAACATTTATAAAGATTATTTGCAATAAGAGGAGGGTTCAGAATGAATTATGTGAAAATATTTAGAAATGGTTTGATTGATGAAAACCCTACCTTTGTTCAGTTATTAGGGATGTGTCCAACTTTGGCTGTGACGACCTCAGCTATAAACGGAATGGGAATGGGTTTTGCGACAACAGTAGTACTATTGGGATCCAACCTGGTCATATCTTCTTTAAGAAAAGTTATACCAGATAAGATTCGAATACCTGCTTTTGTTGTTATAATTGCAACATTTGTTACCATCATTGATATGTTCATGCATGCATATGCGTACGACCTATACAAGGCATTGGGATTGTTTATTCCATTGATTGTTGTCAATTGCCTGATTCTTGGACGTGCTGAGGCGTATTCATCTAAGAACGCTGTGCTACCATCAGCGGTTGATGGTATAGGAATGGGCTTGGGCTTTACATTAGCGCTGACCCTGTTGGGATCAGTACGTGAAATATTGGGAGCAGGGAGCATATTTGGATTTCATTTATTTGGAGAAACATTTAAACCGGCTTTGGTTATGATTCTTCCTCCAGGCGCCTTTATAGTTTTGGGTCTGCTGATTGCAGGAATCAATGTCATATCCAGGAAGAAACCAGCCTAAGAAGGAGGAGTAGATTATGGGTTTATTTAGTATCTTTATAGGTGCCGCATTAGTTAATAACTATGTTCTTTCAAGATTCTTAGGCATTTGTCCGTTTCTTGGCGTGTCTACAAAAGTAGCAACATCATTGGGCATGGGTATTGCTGTTACTTTTGTTATGACGCTGGCTTCTATTATTACACATTTGGTGCAGGTTGCTGTTTTGAACAATTTCGGAATCGAATATCTGCAGACAATTGCTTTTATTCTAATCATTGCCGCTTTGGTTCAGTTCGTTGAAATGTTTTTGAAGAAATCCAGTCCTACACTCTATGAGGCATTAGGGGTCTATTTGCCATTGATCACTACAAATTGCGCCGTTTTGGGACTTGCGCCTATTAATGTAACTGAAGGATATGATATCATTGAAACAATCGTCAACTCTTTAGGCGCTGCAATCGGATTTACGATAGCTATCGTGTTATTTGCAGGCATAAGAGAAAGACTAGAAACAGCTGATGTCCCAGAACCATTAAAAGGATTTCCAATAGCATTGATCACAGCTGGATTAATGTCTATAGCTTTCCTGGGTTTTGCCGGATTGGCGCTGTAGGAGGTGTGTTAGATGGAGAGTGTACTAAAAGCAGTAGCAACACTTGGAGGATTAGGACTGGGTTTTGGCTTGATATTGGCTTTGGCGTCTAAAATTTTCCACGTCGAAGTGGATCCGAAAATAATCGAAGTAAGAAATGCATTGCCTGGCGCCAATTGTGGTGCATGTGGCTATCCGGGATGTGATGCTTTGGCCAAGGCAATCGTAAGTGGCGAAGCATCAATAACAGCTTGCCCTGTTGGAGGAGAGTCAACAGTTGTTGAAATCAGTAGAATAATGGGAATAGAAGGTCACGCTGGTCCTAAAAGGGTGGCTAGAGTATTGTGCAAAGGTAATTATGCAAGAACCAATAAAAAGTTTGAGTACCATGGGATTCAGGATTGTAAAGCTTCAGCGATGATTCAGGGGGGAGACAAAGCATGTCCTTTTGGATGTTTAGGGAACGGTTCCTGTGTAGCTGTCTGCCCATTTGATGCGATTCACGTAGTGGATGGTATAGCGATTGTTGATGAAGAAAAATGTACAGCTTGCGAGAAGTGTATCAAGGAGTGCCCGAAGAATATAATCGAATTGGTGCCTTATCACTCAAAAGTGGTTGTTGATTGCTCAAATCATTTGTTCGGCAAGGAAGTGAAGGAAGACTGCAAAGTCGGTTGTATAGGGTGCAAGATTTGTGAAAAAGCATGTGCTTTTGATGCGGTTCATGTGGTAGATAACCTTGCGCGAATTGATTATACAAAGTGCACCAACTGTATGGTTTGCGCAGAAAAATGTCCAACCAGAGCCATTACAGCAATTATCGAAGATAGAAAAAAAGCATACATCATTCCGGAAAAATGCATCGGATGTACGATATGTGCCCAAAATTGCCCAGTTGATTGTATAGCGGGCGAAAACAAAAAAGTACATGTTGTAGATGATCATCAGTGTATTGGATGCAGTGTTTGCTTTGAAAAATGTCCAGTTGATGCAATAGAAATGAGATAAGCAATATAAGCAAAGTAGACTCTTCCAGAAATGGAAGAGTTTTTTTAATGGAAGGTTAAAATTTAATACTATTAGTTTAGTATTTATAAACACAGTTTATAGAATAATATTAATTCGTCAAAATTTAAAAAAATAAAGTCTTAAAAGCGTTTATATTAAAGGCTTTCATAAAGATATTAAATTTTTATGAAAATGCTAAAAAAACTATTGACATTTTCTGTGAAAATGCTATATTTAGTTTTGTTAAATTAAAAGATTAATTATACTAAACTTTGAGTGAAAAGGAGAATCGAAAATGAAGACAGAACAATTGGGAAGACATATTCTCGTGGAATACTACAATTGCGACGAGGATATTCTAAATAATCATAAATTAATTGAACAATTGATGGTTACAGCAGCTAAGAAAGCTAAAGCTACAGTAGTTGAGAGCGTATTTCATTTGTTCAATCCATATGGTGTCAGTGGTGCTGTTGTCATATCTGAATCTCACTTAACCATACATACTTGGCCAGAATATGGCTATGCTTCTGTGGATCTGTTCACTTGTGGAGATAAGGTGGACCCTTGGGTGGCTTTTGATTATCTTCTGGAAGGTTTGAGAGCTGAGAAAAGTGAATCGACTGAAATAGCAAGAGGTATGGTTGATAAAATCAGACGGTTTTCAAATAAGGATCTAGGCAAGATAACATTCAAGCCGGAAGAAGAAATAGCTTAAGAGAGGTGTAATATGGACTTATGGTTTACAGAGAACCACACTAATAATGTTAGATTTGGAGTAAAAAGCAAACAACAATTACATAGCGAAAAAACAGAGTTTCAGCAAATAGATGTTTTTGAGACTTACGAGTTCGGAAAAATGCTGACAATCGATGGCATCATCATGATTACGGAAAAAGACGAATTCATCTATCATGAAATGATAGTCCACGTCCCAATGGCGGCGAATCCAAATATCAGAAAAGTGCTGGTAGTGGGTGGAGGTGAT
>DMAP01000169.1 GCA_003446975.1 Clostridiales bacterium
GTAAGCCAGTGCTTGTTGTCAGAAAAGAGACAGAGAGGCCTGAGGGTATAGCGGCTGGGACAGCAAAGTTGGCGGGAATTATCGAAGATGACATCTATCGGATGATTTCCGAGTTAATCAATGACAGCAACAAATATGATGAAATGGCAAATGCTGTCAATCCATACGGCGATGGAAGAGCGTCTGAAAGAATAAGAGATATTTTGATAAATGACCATATTAATAACAATTCCTTTTAAGGAGTTGTTATTTTTGTTATAATAAAACATTAATATAAATGAGGTAAAAATGAACATAAAGAGTCTGAAGTTTAAGATCCCCATATTTTTTACTGGGTATTTGTTGATTATGATTCTAATCAGTGCCGCTTTGATCATAAATAGTGTTCAAAAAAATGCATTGGAAGAAAAACTATCAAAAAATGCCGATATTGCAGAATTAATGAGTAAGAAAATCGAGATTTATCTGGACATGGCGATGGAAGATATCCAAATATCCGCAAATATTATGTCTTCAAACGATAAAACCGAGGAAAACTTTTATAACGAGATCAATAGATTGTATGATTATTACTCAAATTTTGGGTTGGTTTTTTTTACGAATACAAAGGGAAGGATGGTTTACTCCAATCCATTTAACCCAGTTGCAATCAATGAGAAAACATATACGGACAGAGACTATTTTCAACACATCATAGAGTATAAAGAGCCTTATGTCAGTCAATTATATGTCAGCCGTGTTCTTGGAAGACCACACTTTGTAGTTGCGGCTCCAGTGTTCCATGACGGAGAGCTCTACGGCTTAATGGCCGGAGGAATCCCTCTAAAATCTGTGAAAGAAGTCGTTCTCAGCTCTGATGTCAAATTCAATGGGGGTATATGGGTAGTAGATAGCAATGGTTCTCTGATCGTCAATCCCTATGAAGAACTGGATGACTTGGAAATATCAGTTTTCGAAAACAATCCTGTTGAAATGGGTGATGAAAGTACAGATATATATTCAGTGATCTCAAACAATACAAGAGTTAATATAACAATGGAAAGAGGTAATGAAACTTATTATCTTGCTGTAAATGGTGTTGAAGGATCCAGTATGACTGTAATCGTTGAACAAGAAGAAACAGTGCTATTGAATGAAGCTTACGAAATTGTGAATGACTTAAAATATATTTCTATTATCATTATAATGTTAGGAGTAATCATTGGATTTATCATCTCCCTGGGAGTCACGAAGCCAATCCAGAAACTTGTTTACATGGTAAGAGATTGGAGTGCTGGAGACAACAAATTCGGAGAAATTTCCATTATCAGAGAAGATGAAATCGGTGAGTTGTCAAGTACATTTAGGTACATGACCGTGAGCCTGGATACAAAAGTGGAGGAACTCAAAAAGTCTGTTGAGAGAGAAAATAGGATCCAACAATATTTAAACAACATCCTAATGAGCGTTGGTAGTGGGATAGTGGTGATTGATTCAAGTGAAAAAATCGTCATTTTCAATAAGGCTGCTGAGAGCATCACTGGTTATGATAGCAATGCAATGATAGGCAAATATTTTACTTTTTTAAGTGAGAGCATTCATTTTGACTTGGGCAAATTAGTTTCCGAGTTGAAACAAATTAACAATGATATTATTGAGAAGGAAGGATTAATATTCAAAAAAGAAAAGAGGAATATACCCTGCAGAATTTTATGTTCCAAAGTCAAGAATATCAGTGGCGAGGAAATGGGATTTGTTTTTTTGTTTATTAATCTGGAAGTTCTGAAGAAAATGGAAGAGGAATTAAAGAGAGAGGATAGGCTGAGTATTGTCGGGGAGTTTTCATCCTCTATTATACATGACATAGGAAACCCGTTAGCAGGACTAAGCAATTTGTTGGAACTCTATAAAAGCTCCTCAACAACAACTGAGGAAAAAAACGAAATATTAATGCTTATAGAAGAAGAAATCAATGAGTTGAATCAGATTGTATTGGAGTTTTTAAACTTTACAAAATCAGAAGATCATGAAGATGTGAACGTTGATGTATGTCAGATTATAGTTGAAGCGGTAAATATTTTAAGAGCCGAGATGATCAATAGAGATGTGAAAATCCACACGACCTTTGAAAGAGATGTGATGTATGCAAACGTTGATAGAAGAAACTTTAAACAGGCTATGATCAATATTATCAAAAATTCTGTTCAAGCCATCAATGACAGTGGTCATATATTCATTGATATAAAGGAAGCTGATGAAAAAATTCGTATAGTGATTAGAGACACTGGCATAGGCATTAAAGATGACGAAATAAAAAATATATTCGAGCCTTTTTACACCACCAAGAAAGACGGAACAGGGCTCGGTCTCTCAACCGCATATAAGACAATCAGAGATAACGATGGCAGATTGGAAGTATCCAGTAAGTATAAAGAAGGTACAGAGTTTGTTATAACCATTCCAAATAGGAGGACAAGTAGATGAATATTCTAATCATAGACGATGAAAAAAGCATACGATATTCCCTGAAAATAGGTATTCAGAAGCTTGAAGGAGTCAATGTCCATGTTGCGCAATCAGGTGAGGAAGGCCTGGAAATTATAAGAAGTAAGAAGATTGATTTGGCTATTATTGATATAAAGCTTCCAGGAATTGATGGCATTGAAGTGCTTGAAACAATCAACAGACTTAAAATAGAAATGACAGTTATCATGATCACATATATAAGCGAGGTAAGACTGGCTGTTAAAGCAATGAAGCTTGGAGCTTATGATTATTTCACCAAACCGTTTAAAATTGCCGATGTTGTAGATTCTATCAATAGCTTGAGAGACTTTATCAATAAGAAAACAAATATAAAGAGATACGAATCGAATGAGTTGATTGGCAGCAGTGAAAGCACAGAAAAAATCAGACAAACAATCAGAAAAATCACAGAAAAAAACTTGAATACCAGTGTTTTGATCATGGGCGAGAGTGGCACCGGTAAAGAAATAGTAGCCAAAAGTATCGCTAAGAATCTTGGAGAAGACAAACCATTTATCGCATTGAATTGTGCAGCCATTCCTAAATCCCTTCAGGAAAGCGAACTCTTTGGTTATGAAAAAGGTGCCTTTAGTGAAGCGCAAAAGAGAAAAGTTGGATTGATGGAGTTGGCTAACGGAGGGGTGCTATTTCTAGATGAAGTGGGAGACATGGATATTTCTCTCCAGAAAAAACTTCTAAGAGTCCTTCAGGAGAAAAAATTCAGACGATTAGGTGGAACAACTGAGATTATTTTTGATGCTATGTTTATTTCAGCCACTAATCGAGATCTCAATTTTGAGATAAGAAACGGGAACTTCAGAGAAGATCTGTTGTTTAGATTAAATGTCATACCAATTACCGTAGCGCCGCTTAGAAATCGAAAGGAAGACATCCCGGAGCTACTCAATCATTTTTTAGAATTCTATAAATCAAAAGTGGAATCCTCTATTGTTGGAATAAGTGATGAAGCGATGAAACTATTGATGGAATATGACTGGTATGGGAATGTAAGGGAGTTGAAAAATACAATTGAAAGAATAATGATTCTATCGAATAATTCCCTGATACAGGTCGAGGACCTACCTGAGGATGTCTTTATCAAGAAAAATAATTCTGAGGAATTAAGCCTTGAGACAGCAGAAAAAGAAATCATAATCAATGCTTTGAATAAACATGGATTTAATATCACACATGCTGCCAAGGAGTTGAATATCACACGCACAACATTGAGAAGCAAGATCAACAAATATAATATAAAAACCGACTGAAGTGGTTAAAATTTATCCAGTGGTTAAATTCTAACCATTTTTTTTATTGTTAAATTGCCTAATTTGTTGGGATTCAGACACACAAATTTTGGCATGAATCATGCAACACCATTTACCAATAGTTAATTAAAGGCTATAATACATTTTTTTTGGGAGGTATTCTATGCATTATCCATTAGAAAACATTAAGGTGTTGGACATGACACGTGTATTGGCCGGACCATATTGCACAATGGTCCTAGCTGACTTGGGAGCAGAGGTGATTAAACTGGAGTCCCCAGGAACAGGAGATGATTCCAGGGCATTTGGTCCTTATATAGAGGACGAAAGTGCTTATTTCATGAGTCTGAATCGAAACAAAGAGAGTTTTACATTGAATCTGAAAAATGACAAAGCAAAGGAAATATTTAAAGAACTGATAAAAAAAGTTGATGTGGTAGTTGAAAACTTCAAACCCGGAACGATGGAAAAACTTGGACTGGGCTATGACGTGCTGAAAGAGTTGAATCCTCAATTGATATATGCTGCTTCATCAGGCTTTGGTCATACAGGACCGTATAGTGATCGCCCCGCATATGACGGTGTTATACAAGCAATGGGCGGTATCATGAGTATAACAGGACAAAAAGGTGGAGAACCAACAAGAGTAGGTCCATCAGTAGCTGATATTTTCTCAGGTCTTTTCACAGCAATAGGTATACTATCATCTATTAATAAGAGAAGTTTTACAGGCGTTGGAGCGAAAGTGGATGTATCGATGCTGGATTGCCAAGTTGGGATATTGGAAAATGCAATTGCACGATATTTCGTAACTGGCAATTCTCCTAAACCTGAAGGAAACAAACACGCATCGATAGTACCTTTTGAACCTTTTGACACCAGTGATGGGAAAATAATGGTTGCAGCAGGCAATGACAAGCTGTTTGGCTATTTCTGCAATTTGATTGGTACTCCAGAACTTATAAAGGATGAAAGGTTTGCTACGAATCCTATGCGAAACAAGAATTATGATGCATTAAGACCATTGATTGCCGAGCAGATGTTAAAAAGATCTACAGCCGAATGGAAGGTTGCTCTAATTGAGGCAGGCGTTCCGAGTGGCCCTATTAACAACGTTGAAATGGTTGTGACCGATGAACAAGTTCTTTTCAGAAACATGATCCAGGAAGTTCATCATCCTAAAATTGGCATGTCGCATTTGCCAGGAATTCCAATTAAGATTAGCGGAGTAGATGACAATATTAGATTTGCAGCCCCTATGCTGGGACAACATAACGAAAAGATTTTAAGCGAGTATCTTGGATATTCAAAAGAAGAAGTTGATAAATTAAAAGAAGGAGGCGTTCTATAATGGAAATATTTGGATTTGGTATAGTTGCGTTTTGTATGTTTATTGGTTCTTTCATAGGTAGAGGATTAGGTGAAATATTGGGAGTCAGTGGAGATGTTGGTGGTGTCGGTTTTGCGATGCTTTTGCTGGTTGTCATATCAAACTACAGAGAATCAAAAGGGAAACCGCTATCAGAAAAAACACAAAATGGTATCATTTTATTGAGTGCATTGTACATACCTATAATTGTTGCGATGTCAGCAATCCAGAATGTTGTGGCAGCGTTTGCCGGTGGTGCGGTAGCTTTCTTGGCTGGTGGCGTTGCCACCATAGGTGCTATGCTATTGATACCACTAATATCTAAAATAACAGCTTCAAAAGAAAAAGAAAAAGTAGCTTAAAATAGGAGGAAATTTAAAATGGTAGAGAGATTAGTGGATCCGTTTACAAGATATGGCCTTGTCGGGGCTTTCATGATAGTAGCGGTAATAATGGTGATATCCTATGGTGTTTCCCAATCTGTGGGACAAAAAAGAATGGGATCGGCGATAGCCATTATCGTCGGATTGGCTTTAGCGTTTGTTGCAGGCAAGTATACCGGAGGAACAAAAGGTTTAGCCGATATTCCTATGTTTGCAGGATTAGGTCTGTTGGGCGGTGGTATGATGAGGGATTATGCCATCATATCAACTGCGTATGGTGTTAAATTTGAGAACCTTAAGAAAGCGGGCGTGCCTGGCGTCGTATCTTTGTTTGTAGGCATTGCATTCTCGTTCTTTGTAGGCGGCATCATTGCTTTTGCATTAGGCTACACAAATCCAATCGATGTTGCAACGATTGGTGCTGGTGCTGTAACTTTCATAGTAGGCCCCGTCACAGGTGGGGCACTTGGAGCAAGCTCTGAAGTTATTGCATTGTCAATAGCTGCAGGCGTTGTGAAATCTATACTCACAATGATCATTACTCCTTTTATTGCAAAAAGAATTGGATTAGACAATCCGACTACTGCCATGGTGTATGGAGGAATGATTGGAACCACAAGCGGTGTAGCGGGAGGACTGGCAGCTGTTGATCCGAAACTGGTTCCTTATGGTGCGATGACAGCAACATTCTATACTGGATTAGGCAGTTTATTATGTCCATCAGTTGGGTTTGTTATAATAAGAGCTATAATCGGATAATTCTTTATAACCAGATATTTTACCGATACTAAGATGTGCCACGCACATCTTAGTATCGTTATGTTAAGGGAGGAACTATGAGAGATTCAAATAAAGTGCTAATAGAAAAGAAAGCAGCGATT
>DMAP01000092.1 GCA_003446975.1 Clostridiales bacterium
ATAATATTGCTAAACTGACTTCGCATTGATGAAGCAACATTATTTGGAATATATCCAAGCTTTTCCGCAACCTTCTTGATTTGTAAAGTTGTGCTGTCACTTATTCGCTTGTCATTTCTCAATGCACGAGACACCGTGTTTACTGAGAATCCTGTTTCCTTAGAAATATCTACTAATCTAACGTTCATAGATTAACGTTAAACTTAAATAACTCATATGTAAAGGATAATATTTAGACAAATTTGCTTTTTTATCAGTAAAAAAATTAACGTTAATCCATAAAAAGGAATTTTCTCTATTCTTATACCAATGTCGGATTACTCATAACTTTTGTGAAATTAAATTGGCTCTAGGATTTCCAGCCTTGCCTCTTCTACTAGTAAAAAAGACCTTGAGGTAAAACTAATTATCGTCTAGATATAGCTATTTTTGTTTTACACACTATTCAAGACTCATTAAGCACATTTAGGCACAAAAACACACATATCCGCACATTTAATCCTTGCTTTCTGTACCTCACCTTGCTACGATATCTAAATACTCTCATAGTATCCGATTTATTGTGGTACACTGGAATTGTTTCGAAGGAGAGATAAAAATGCAAGTCTTTACCAATAAAAGCAAAGAGCTAATGGAGAATATTGAAGGATATCTCTGTCACGTTAGCACAGCGTCTTTACATTTTGAAAAGGCTATGAGGGATTATCTTGCCGGTCATCTGGATAAGTTTGATGAAAGGCGTAAGGAAGTTTCAGCTATTGAACGCAAGGCTGACGATGACCTTAAGGTTGTCAAATACAAACTCTATGCATTTATGCTAATTCCCGATACTCGGGGAGATGTGTTTAAGTTGATGGATGATTTAGATGATGTTATTGACTATACCAAACGGGTTTTGCTTGAGCTTTCCATGGAGCAACCCTGTTTCCCAGATTTAATCAAGGAAGACCTTTCGCTCATGTGCGAGGATTCTGTGCGTGCAGTAGATGCTCTTATGCTTGCGGTTCGGGCTCTTTTTTCCCAAACAAAGATGGTGGAGGACCATGTGAACAAGGTTGTTTTTTATGAAAAGGAGGTTGATAGAATTGAGGAACAGGTCATACGAAGAATTTATGCGTCATCTGAGGTTTCAGAATTAGCAAGAAAAGAACAAATCCGCCGATTCTGCGAACGTATAGCCAGCTTATCTGACATTTCTGAAGATATCTCCAAAAATCTTCTCATCTATACCGTCAAAAGGATGGTTTGAGCAATCGTCTTTCAGCTGAACAGACTAAGTGGAGGTTGTTGTGGGATTTGAATTTATCATTTTTCTATCAAGCGGGCTCTTTATGGGATGGTCACTCGGTGCCAATGACGCAGCCAATATATTTGGAACTGCTGTAGGAACCCACATGGTTAAGTTTCGAACAGCTGCGATCATCTGCTGTGTATTCATCATCATTGGTGCAGTTGCAAGCGGGAGTGGCGCATCAAAGGGATTGGGAGCCTTGGGCTCCGTCAATACCCTTGCAGGCGCCTTCGTTGTTTCCTTCTGTGCAGCTTTCACTGTCATGTGGATGACTCGTCTTGGCCTTCCTGTCTCTACGACACAGGCCATTGTCGGCGCAATCATAGGATGGAATATATATTCGGGTAATCCTACCGATCCCGCCGTTCTTAGCAGGATCGTAGGCACTTGGGTGTATGGTCCAATTCTTTCAGCAATCTTTGCCATGCTTATTTTTCTGTTGGTGAGACGATTAGTTAATAATTCGACAATCCATATGATCATGCTTGACCGTTATACGCGCGCAGGTCTCATACTAGCCGGTATCTTCGGGGCTTATAGCCTTGGTGCCAACAATATCGCCAATGTAATGGGTGTTTTTGTATCGGCAACAGATATCAATGCTGTCGAATTGGGTGGTTTTCACATTTCTGGTACACAACAGTTGTTCCTGCTAGGAGGAATTGCTATTTCTGTTGGTGTCGTCACCTATTCGAAGCGGGTTATGATGACTGTTGGAAACAATTTGTTCAAGCTTTCCCCTGTATCTGCTTTTGTGGTAATTGTTTCAACCGCCTTGGTCCTTTTTTTGTTTTCATCTCAGGAACTCTCCCACTGGGCCCTTAGCCGGGGGCTCCCTGCCCTGCCTTTGATTCCTGTTTCGCAGTCACAAGCTTGTGTCGGAGCTGTAATTGGCATAAGTATTGCCAAGGGCAACTGGCGGAGTATAAATTTCAGACTACTTGGAAAAATCAGTCTCGGTTGGGTAGCGACACCAATCATGGCTACAGTGCTTTCCTATATGTTCTTGTTCTTCATGCAGAATGTATTCATGCAGCAGGTATATCAATAGATCAGTGCATAGGGCTGTACATTGCTTATTTGTCCCTTGGATAGCTCCATAATTCCCCCAAGGGAGGATAGGACTCCTGTCGCTTCATAGGGAATATAGATTACCTTGTTGTCCTTTCCCGATACCATGTGTGACAAGGTGTCGATATATCGTGTGGCGATAAGATGATTGGTGGGGTCTCCCGTACCTATGAATGCATTGCTTACCAAACGAATGACCTCGCTTTTTGCATTGGCTTTTTGTACTCGGGCTTGGGCATCTCCCTCTGCCCTGAGGATTTCTGATTGTTTCAATCCTTCGGTCTCGTCCTGCCCGCATTTGTTTTTCCATCTGGAACCGTATGTCTTTGGGAGGATTAATGTCCTGGGGCTCAACACGGCTTGCTTTATCGGTGGCTTTATCAAGGATGGCACGTAATTTATGGTTTATCGAATATCAGTATATGCCTACATTGCCACGAACCTGGCCACTAAATCTATGAGTATGAACAAGACCCAGTTCGCTGCGGATGAGCCGAATAAAGGGGTAGGGGTTCCATCGGAAAGCTGGAGGTACTACCTTTATGCGTCCATAGCGATGGATCTTCATGGTTTCCTGAGCAATATTCTCACTGCAACACGCACCTAGATGAGGTATACTAAGAAACCAATCCTATAAGGAGGAACGTATGGAACGGGAAACAAAGATGATTCCAATCCACACCCAACAGGGGGATTTCAAAGTCTGGATACAGCGCTGTGGCAATAATCCAAAGAAGCG
>DMAP01000412.1 GCA_003446975.1 Clostridiales bacterium
CGTGAATCCGAATATTCCGGGACTATCTTTACCTCATTGGTGGACAATTGACTTTGGCCGTAAATACATCTTTGGCCGGATGGTCATACATTTAACATCGCACAGTACGGGCTGGATGTACCAGAAAGGTGCCCCGGAACAATTCGAAATATGGGGCTCGAACGAAAGAACTACAGACTGGAGCAAATGGACACTTCTTGGAGATTTTACCGTAGAGAAGGTCTCCGGATTACCTTTGGGACAAACTTCAGCTGAAGACCGAGCCAAGATCCTGGAAGGTCATGAATTTCAGTTTGAAGCATCGGATGAAGGATACCGATATATGCGTTTTAAAGCGGTAAGAAACTTCGGAAATATACCTGAAACGCATCTTCTAGAGTTAACTTTCTTTGGTCAGGTTGTAGAATAATTATTTAATCAATAAGTGTTATGAAAATAAAAAGAGTAATATCAAGATATATTAGTTATGGTTTAATGGGATTTCTTCTATGCTTTACTCTTATCCAATGTGAGAGTAGGGAGGATACCTATCGGGAGTTTATTGATGATGGAGAGACAATTTATGTTGGTAAGGCAGATTCAATAGAAGTGCGTGCTGGAAAAGAACGCCTCGAAATTTCATGGCTTCTACTCTCAGACCCTAAGGTGAGCAGTTACAGGCTGTTATGGAACAATGGAAACGATTCCATCGTAAACAGTGTTGTCAAAACTGAAAATGTAGATACAGTGAGAGTTATGCTTACAGGTATGCCTGAGTATGTCTATAATTTTGATATCTTCCTGTTGGATGATTTTGGGAACAGTTCTGTACGCGCCTCTGCCATCGGCAGGACCTATGGAGAATTCTATCAAAGTACATTGTTTAATAGACTGTTCACTGCCTCCAAAAGAATTAGTAATGGTCTGGAAGTTACATGGTCTTCGCCTTCAGATGAATTTGTTTCGTTAAAACTTGAATATTTAGATAATGAAGGACAGATAATCAATAAAATTATTGATCGGACGGTTGAAAAAGATACGCTGTTAAATATTCCTGTTATGGGGTCTTTCAAATATGTTTCAGCTTTCCTCCCTGAGCCAAATGCATTAGATACATTTTATGTTGAACCAACGACAGTAGAACTAACCAATTAAATTTGAGATATTAATCATCATATTGCTGACTTCGAAGGAAATGGTTCCATTTTCGAAGTCAGCATTTTTTTGCAAGTAAACAGGAAGGTCAACCCTTTGTATGAATAGCAATTAACTAAATAAGTATAAAAAATATGAACACGAAAATAACAATACTCTTATGCGCAATTACTTTTTATTCTTGCATTGGAGCACCTACTTCAAACAATGTTGATGAGAATAAGGATTTTCCCTTGTATGATGCAATGTTTTTCAGAGGAAAGCCAAATTTAGAATCTGAAGGCCTAAGGCCTTTTATCCTGCTGTATGAAGGTCGTCTGACCAAGAGAAACGATGCAGGAGAATTGGTGCTGGACACTGAAAAAGTGGAGAAAGAGGCTATTAAAGCCGCTCAAAACCCTGATGTTGTCGTTTCAACAGATATTGAAAAATGGTATGGTGATAGTAGCATATCAGATGAAGAGCTGGCTAATCGTTTTAAGTCACTATTTGATCTGTTTAAACAAGAAAACCCCAAACTGAAGATTGGAAATTATGGAGTGGCTCCTTCAAACCTAAATGTTTATCGGTTTTATGATAAGGGGAAAACAGAAGACAGCCTGCTGCTTGCTCGCTGGAGAAAAAATAATGAAAGACGTTTTGCTGCAATGACACATGCCGATATCATCTTTCCAGCTTTATATATTCCTGAACCTGATATTGTGTCATGGGAGAAAGATTTTAAAACAACAATAGAAGAGATAAGGAAGCATGATTCTGAAAAACCGATTATTGTTTACCTCTGGCCTGCCTTTTATGATGCTCCATGGAGTGAGTACAACAGGTTGATCATGGACCCTGATCTTTGGAAATCGATACTGGAGGTTGCCTATAAATATGCCGACGGGGCAGTTATATGGGCTAGTCCGGTGGATAAAGATAAGAATGGTATTTACTGGGATGATCCAAAAGTACAGGCTGTTTGGAAAGTGACCCAGGAATTTATAAAAGAAAAGGAACTACTTTAAAACATCATAAAAATGAAGTTCAATATCACAATTTTGTTATTCGCGGTTCTTTTCTGTTCATGTAATGTGCAATCTTCTTTAAGAAAAGTTGAAAGAAAAGAGCATTTTGTCCTGTATGATGCAATCCATTTCAGGGGAAAACCAAATTTAGAGTCTGAAGGTTTAAAGCCTGTTATCCTGCTTTATGAAGCCCGTCTTACCAAGAGAGACGATGCAGGGAGAGTGGTTTTGGACGTTGAAAAAGTTACCAACGAGGCAAAAAAGGCAGCACAAATACCTGAAGTCATTGTTTCAACAGATATCGAAAAGTGGTATGGTGATAGAAGTTTCTCAGATGAAGAGCTGGCTAATCGTTTTAAAAGACTGTTTGATCTGTTTAAAAAAGAAAACCCGAAGCTTAAGATTGGGAATTATGGGATGGCTCCTTCAAGTCTGAATATTTATCGATATCGATATAATCATGCGGGTAAGTCGGGAGATAGTCTGATGCTAGCCAGCTGGAGAAAAATGAATGAAAGGCGATTTGCAGCCATGCCTCATGCAGACATTTTGTTCCCATGCTTATATATTCCTGAACCGAATATCGAATCATGGGAAAAGGACTTTAAAACAACGGTAGAAGAGATACGAAAACATGATACGGAAAAACCGATTATCGTCTACCTCTGGCCAGCCTATTATGATCTTCCATGGAGTGAACACAACAGATTAATTGTGGATGCAGAGTTATGGAGATCAATTCTTGAAATAGCCTATAAGTATGCAGACGGAGCTGTTCTTTGGGCTAGTCCGGTAGATAAAGATAAAAATCGTATTTATTGGGATGATCCAAAAGTACAAGCTGTTTGGCAAGTGACCCGGGAATTTATAAAAGAAAAAGAATTGCTATAAATATTGTTTTAGGGTAAAAACAGATAAAAAATATGGGCAACAATAATCATCCAGGGATTTACCTATTTACTATTATAATATCTATTTTACCTTTTCACCTATTTTCCCAGAGAGGCCTTGATGATTCTTATCTGGATCAAATTGTGAACGAAGAAAACTATCTTCCGCTATATTCCGAAAAAAATGATGAGATCGTTGATTTAGTGGTCATGCCTTACGGTGGAGAAAGCAGATTAAGCTATACGAAAGAACAACTAATTCCTTACCTGTTCAGATACAACAGGAATGGAGAGCTAGAATGGCTGTTCGATGGTTTTTTGTTTTATGAAGACAGAACAGATTTGGGTGACGGCCACGCCTTCGAGCAGCATGCCTACCTGTTTCAAAAAGATAGAGCCCGCAAATCTGAATGGGAATGGCTTTTGGATCGCATATTTACTTCCGGTAAATCCCTGTCAGCTTTGAATGAATTAATTCGGGAGACTGTTGTCAGAGAGGAGATCATGCCATCAAGAAAAAGGAAGATCATCTTGTCAATACCCGAACCGTTGAGCGGACAGCTGGACTGGGGGGATTTAAATGGGAAGGTGCTTGATTTTGCAAATGATTCAGATAGGGTTGAAGCTGTCCGATGGTATATCGACCAGTTGGTTGACCGCTTCCAGGCAGCTCGCTACGAACACCTTGAGTTGTCGGGTTTTTATTGGTTAAGACCTAATGATGAGTTGTCATTTCAACTGATGCCCATTATTGCATCATACATCAAAAGCCAAGGGTATAAATTTTATTGGAGACCTTCCTATGGCCGATTCAGGGGAAATACCTGGAAATCATACAATTTCGATGCGGTATACCTGACCCCG
>DMAP01000413.1 GCA_003446975.1 Clostridiales bacterium
TAGATTTGGCATATTTATGTCCAAAAAAACCAGATCCACCTGATCGCTGTTCTGTAAATATTTAAGCGCTTGAATGGAGTTTTCAAACTCTGCCAGGATTGTTATAGAAGAATGGTTTTGAATAAAAAATCTAAGTTCTTCTCTCGAAGGCCTTTCATCGTCAATGATTAAACAGTTCATACTTGACTCCTGACAAAATATACTCATCTACGCTATCTTCTCGCAGATGGAAAGATATTTTGGTTCCTTTTTCAAGTCTTGTAATGTCCAACCCTTCTCCATAAATTAATTTAAGCCTGTTATGGACATTGGAGAGGCCTATGTTTTTCTCACTCATTCTATCCAGGTAAAGATTCTCGATTACTGTACTTGATATCCCGATACCATCATCCTGAACAACAACCTCTACAGTGCCGTAATCCTTTTTCTGTATGGAAATCTTAATTTCAATTCTTCTATTGATCTCTGCCTGCAAGTTCACATTCATACCGTGCTTGATGGAGTTTTCTACCAAAGGTTGTATTGAAAGAGCTGGTATATTGCATACGAGAGTGTCATCAATATCATAACCAACTGAAATCCTATCGCCAAATCTTGCCTGTTCAATACTCACATAAGATTGTACATGCTTCAGTTCTTCATTGATATTAATCAGCTTCATAGAATTTTCAATATTGTATCTCAAAAAATCCGAGAGATTAACAACAAGTTCTCTGGCTTCATCCGGTTTAACTCTGACAAAAGAAATAAGTGTATTAAGTGCATTGAATAAAAAATGTGGATTGATCTGATTCTGAAGTGCCTTGATTTCAGATCTAGAAGCCTCTTTTTTTAACTGCTGTATTCTAACGAGTTCAAACTGGGTGGAAATAAGCCTCGATAACCTCTGAAACAAGACTTGTTCCTTATAGGCCAGCTTTTCGTTACGGTTGAAAAAAATTAACAGATATCCAATTATTTTGTTATTCTCAAAAATAGGAGAAGCTGCTAAACTTTTGTATTTAAATTTTTTGTATTTTTGTGTGAGATCATTTATCTGGATCACATTGTCCGAGTTTAGAACTTCCACGCTTTTAATTATGTCTTTTACAATCCTATTTTCCTCATCTGTCAACTTTCTGGAAGATGCAACTGGGTTTATTTTGTTTGAAATCAAAACATCATCCGCCTCTGCATGTTTGCTTATTATCCTGCATATCTGCATATATGAATCTTTATTGGGATTTAAAAAATAGGGCATTGTCTTATCTGCAATATCAAGGGCAATTTCAGCCTGCTTTGCGGCACTTACATCTTTGTTTCTGAAAAGATTTTCTGTCAGTAGCAAAATAGCCACGATACCGATAGTATTGATCAATTCCATAGGAATTAATATTGTTTTGACGATTTGAAGTGCCAATTCAAATGGCTTCGTCATTAGAAGAACTAGAAGCATATTGAGTGAAACAATCACTAGTCCAGCCAAAATGCCAGATTTCCATCTCTCTCTGAACTCTGTTTTAGTATAAAGATATCCTGAAAAAACACCACCAATTACGGTTGTAATGCCACATGGCAAAGAAGTGACTCCATTAGGATCTATTGCATATCGATGAATACCGGCAATCAATCCGCTTACTGTGCCTACAAATGGTCCTCCCAGCAAGCCACCCAAAATTATCGATAACTCTCTCGTATTGGCAATCGCTCCTAAGATATCCACACCTGTATAGGTGGCTGCGATGCCGAGCCCCCCAAACAAAAAGGATAGAAAGAGTTTTGCTGTCAAATCCATATCCTCTTTTAGAATCATTTGTTTAAAAATCTTATGATTGGAAATCAGCAGAATAACTATTAGCAAAATTCCAAAATTACTGGATAACTCAGATATCAAAAAGAACATGTAATCTCTCCTCATAAATGGTAGGTGGATGATACAATTATACAACGTGGTTTTATCATAGTAAATAAAATAAACTATTAACAGGAATCTAATGTCATTTTGTCGATTTATGGTTACTTTTTAAGTATAATGATGTAAAATACATAATATATTTTGAAAAGAAAGGACTTATTATGCAAAATCTAGATAATATTTATATCAAAATTCAATCTTTAGTTATTTTCAGAAATCTAATAGATGATCAGGTCATATCAAAACTATCAAAATTATTGGCATCAAAGAACGAGGATACAATCAGCCAGGTAGAAAGATATGCCGCCTTTGCTTCAGCTTTATTGAATGAAAATGAAAACCTGACTGAATATGTATTAAACATAGCTACAATAGATGAAAATATCTATGTGAAAAAAATAGGCTGCAATCTTCCTGTAAGCCCATTAATCAGAAAAACCCTGGACAACGAGCTAGATATCTTGTCAGAATTGTCTCAACTAACCTCTGACACAATTAAAAAGAATATCAGTTTCAAAGGGTTTCTTCCTTACTGGGAGATAACTGATATGGATTTCAAGACTGCTTATCACAAGAGCATTGACCGGATAGGCACCAGTGGTTATGGTATTTTTGCCAAGAATATCTATTTCACAACTAAGAAAGGTGAGTTGTTTCCTGTATCAAATCACGATGTTGTATCACTTGACGATTTAAAAGGCTATGAAAAAGAAAAGAATGCTGTTTTGAATAACACAATGGCTTTGCTTAACGGTAAGCCTGCAGCCAATGTATTGCTTTATGGAGATGCGGGGACAGGAAAGTCATCAACAGTTAAAGCGATTGTAAATAGATACAGCCACCAGGGTCTGAGATTGGTTGAGGTCCCCAAGGATCAGCTTAAGTACATTTCAATGGTACTCGAAAAACTCAGCAAAAATCCACTCAAATTTATTATTTACATAGATGATCTCTCTTTTACAAAAAACGATAATGAATTAGGGTCACTGAAAGCAATCCTTGAGGGATCAGTATCCGCAAAACCATCAAATACTGCTATTTATGCCACAAGCAACAGACGTCACCTGGTTAAAGAGACTTTTTCCGACAGGGAAGGCGACGATATACATGTAAATGAAACCATTCAAGAATTGACATCCCTTTCAGACCGATTTGGTCTGATGGTCAGTTTTTTTAGACCGGATAAAAAAAATTACCTGAAAATTGTTCAGGCGTTAGCTATTCAATACAACATCAACTTGTCCAAAGAGGAGCTTGAAAGTGAGGCGGAAATTTTTGCTTCTGCAAGAAGTGGACGCTCTCCAAGAATCGCCAAACAATTCATAGAGTATTTGCGAACTCTACAATAAAACACAAAAACTCCCAATCGGGAGTTTTCTTCATCAACGGGGTTGATTTCTAAAAATGATAAATACCACTAAAAGCGAAATGATGAAAACAGGTATCATGTAGCCGTAGGTTAGAAATTTATCATAAGGAAATAATATCGCTACGCTATTATTCACAGTGTGTAGAATAATTGACGGAAAAATCGATCTGGTTTTAACAGATACGAATCCGAATGCCAATCCTAAAATGAAGGTGGGTATCAATCTGATAAAATCCAGATGGACCATTGCAAATGCCAAAGAAGTAATCAGAATAGCCCATTTTGGTCCCAGCTTATTTTCCAGAGGTCTTAAGGCAAATCCTCTAAATAGAAGCTCCTCGCATACTCCCGGTGTCAAAGCTAGTAGCAGGAAAAGATGCAATGGTGAAAGTTCTTTCATTTGTTGCTCCAACTCAATCAGAGTCGGGGCTTGACTGACAAAAGGTGTGATGAGCAACTGATATAAGACAACCACGCTAAAAGCCCCAACCCAAACCCATAAGCCTCCGAACAATCCCACAATTGATGGGATCTTGATTCCCAATGAATCCTTAAATGATGCCTTCAAAT
>DMAP01000176.1 GCA_003446975.1 Clostridiales bacterium
ATATCAGCAAAATGGCATTAAGATGAGCCGGGTCTCAGACGTGGTTCCAAGAGAGATGTGGCAGCAGGATGTCAACAGCTTTGCCATAAACTGGGAAGGGAGCAGCTTCAGAATCAACACAGACTCAATCAAGGAGTATGAGCAGCTGGAAGCGGATGTCACACTGATAAACACGACTGGAACAGAAAATTCCATGAGAGTCAAAGGTCCAACCTTACGCCATGTCCTCGAAAGAGAAGGCTTGGATCTAGCGGCGTATGAAGGAATTGGTATAACTGGTCGGGATGGCTACTATACAATGGTTGACAGAGAGAAGCTTATTAACAATGATGTGATCTTGGTATGGGAAGTCAATGGTAAACCGATTAGAGACGAAGATAAGCCAATGAGAATAGCCATGCCAAATGAGTTGGGTCCCTATTGGGTAAAAATGGTTTCCAATATTGACCTATACAAGACCATATCACCAAAAAACATCGATAAGGTTCATATGTTTGATGCTTTGACAAGAGACATAGAACCCTACTACTACGAGTATTATGGCAGCAAAGATAAGTCAGTTGAAATAGGGAAAATACTGATAAAGTTCGATGATATAGACGATAAAGGCTTTTTTACTATGGGTGCATCGGATGGATTGGTCAAAAACGAGACAATCTCCATGGTTAGACAAAGGTATTTCATCAAGATTGAGGGTGAAAATGCCCCTATGAATATCGCACCAACCTTCAAGCTAGGCATGAACGTTAAACTCATGACCCATTTTTCTACAACGAAAGATGCTGTGGTTTTTCCAGAACAGATGAAGAATATTGTGAAAACACAAGAGATTGCCGGAAAGACAGGTTTATCTGTTGAGGATATCATACTCACTGTCGGTATGAGTTGGGATGAAGATACAGTTTTCAATGTGGTCAGTGCTGACAATGTTCAGCAATATCAAATGAATTCCAAGAATCTGGATAGGTATCAACTAATCTATGATAGTGGCAACGTGGATCTATATCGTGACCAAAGCATTGTATTGTATGACGTCTTAAGGATTGAGAAACCATGAAGCCAGGAACTCGAGGCCGCATACAAATCATTGCGTCTGTTATAGTCATACTGAGTATGATTATATATTTCCTGTACATTACTGACATAGTAAATTTCAAAATCCTTTCAGTCGGAGACATCAACCCTTACGGGGGATGGAGCGCACTTAAGTCGACGTTCACAGATGTTTCCTATCGGTGGGGTGGGATTACACGTTCCATAGCACTGACTATTTCAATCGCACTGACAGCTTTGTTGTTGGGCAGGTTTTTTTGCGGGTTTCTATGTCCTATTGGTGCTTTGCAGGATGGCATTAGATTTTTGTCTGGAAGGCTTGGCGTAAAAAAGAAAAAGGTCCCTTCTATTGGAATAGCAAAGTCAGAGTCGATTAAGTATATCCTGCTGTTAGTCCTAATTATAGCAAGCACAATCGGACTAGGCAGCAGAGCATCAGCAGTATCTCCCTGGTTGGCGTATTTAAATATTGTTGCCGGATTACGGATTCACACCGGTTTAATCGTTTTGGTTCTAATTGTCTTGTTTTCCGTATTCTTCAATCGAATGTTTTGTCGATGCTTTTGTCCACTGGGGGCGTTCCAAGCGCTTATCAATGCCATAAGTCCACTAAAGATCAGCAAGGGCAAAAGCTGCCATGGATGTCAGTTATGCCTCAAAGATTGCCCGGTTGACATAATGCCAGACGATGAGAAAACAATCTCTCCTGAATGCATCAACTGCTTGAAATGTACAGAGGCATCCTGTATAAGAGGGACATCCGGTTATCAAGTGATTTTTGCAGGAAAAGCATTGAAAAATACGACCTATTTGAGATCTGGTCTGATTCTGTTCTTAGTGTTGTTTATCATGTTGCCATTAACTGGAAACTACAAATCAGCTCAAGGAGCCATGGACCTAGGTCAATTGAAGGATGGCATCTATCAAGGCTTGGGAGTTGGGTTTGGCGGCAATATGATCATAAGAACTACGGTAGAGGATAACAAAATCCGTAGTATTGAAATCACAAGTCATAAAGAAACTCAAGGCTATTACGAGGAAGTATTTAAAACCATGACAAGAGCAATCATTAAAACACAAAATCTCAATGTTGATGTAATAAGCGGGGCAACTGTCACCAGCAGAGGATTCTTGGGCGGTGTCAAGAGCGGGGTTGGCATGGCAATGGAAGATGAGGCGAACTAGCCGGTAGCAAAATATTCGTAATAGAATCAACTAAAGAACCACCCTTTGACAACCAGGGTGGTTTTTTCTGCTAAAAATTCAAAAAAGGTATTGACAAATATATCGGCAGCCGATATTATATACATGCAAACGATATAACGGAAGACGATACAACATTTAACGATATAACGGAGGAAGATGTAATGAGAGACAATAGAGACAATATGGTTCTTACTGAGGCTGTGTACTACATACTGCTATCACTATGGCAACCACTGCATGGATACGGAATCATGCAAAATGTTATGGCATTAAGTGATGGTAGGGTCAATCTTGCGGCAGGCACGCTTTATGGGGCCATCAATACTATGCTGGAAAAGGGACTTATAAGATTTGTGGAAAGTGATGAAAATTCCAGGAAAAAAGAATACATTATCACTCAAATTGGAAAAGATGCAGTCAAAAACGAATTGGAAAGATTGAGAGAACTAATTAGAAACGGCGAGAATATTATTGGAGGGTTAAACTAATGAAACATACAGCATATAAATTATTTTGGGCTTGGGAGTTTGAGAAGGAAGAGAAGTGGTTGAACGAAATGTCGGCAAAGGGATTTCAACTGGTTGCAGTAGGGCCTTTCAGATACGTATTTGATGACACAATAAAAGGGCAATATGAGTATAGGCTGGAATTATTGGATAACTTGCCTTCAAACCATAAGAGCGTAGATTATATTCGATTTCTGGAAGAAACAGGCGTGGAGCATGTGGGATCTATGCTGAGATGGGCCTATTTCAGAAAAAAAGCAAGTGAAGGAAAATTTGAACTGTATTCCGATATTGATTCAAAAATCAAATACTACAAACGGTTTATCTATCTATTTTTAGGTATAAGTCCACTGATGATTTTCAACGTGGTTAATAACTTTAACGCATACTTAAATCAAAAGCATCCCATCTTTATTTTATTTACTTTACTGCCAGCCATATTGGCAATCCTTATAGGTAAAGGAATATTTGAAATCAATCAAAAAATCCAGCAATTAAAGAAAGAAAAACTTATAAGAGAATAACAGATGATTTAAAAGCTCTTCTGCTATCAACTTGGTGATATCAGAAGAGCTTTTCTGCGTGATAGACTATTTGAACTTACTTCTAAGGAAATAGCCTACTACACCCATTATTACAATTGCAACCGCCGCGACGGTGAAAAGCGGAAATTCGCTGCTGTCACCAGCAGTTGTTATGGTTGATAACGTCATTATCATTGGTATGTATGTCATTTGATCAATCCTCCAAAAACTCATTTCACTAATTATACATTATAGATTACTATATGTCATCACCTGGTTTAGCCTGGTTTGCCTACAGTGAGTTATACTAAATGCTATGACATATGAATCTAAGCTATGATATAATGAGAACAACGTTTAAAAAGAATTGGGGGATACGCTATGCCATTGGAAATCATCAGAAACGACATAACAAAAATGAAGGTTGAGGCTATTGTCAATGCAGCCAACAACAAACTAAAAATGGGTGGAGGCGTTTGCGGTGCCATATTTGAAGCGGCAGGGCCGGAAAAGCTCCAGGCAGAATGCGATCAGATCGGTGAATGTCTTGTTGGGGAAGCAGTTATCACAAAAGGTTACATGCTGCAAGCCAAATATGTGATCCATGCTGTTGGACCAATCTGGCAGGGAGGAAACAATGGAGAGGCTCACCATCTGAGGAGCGCTTATCTAAACGCTCTTAATCTGGCATTGGAACATGAATGCAAATCAGTAGCATTTCCCCTCATATCATCAGGAATCTATGGCTACCCCAAGGAGCAGGCAATTCAGATAGCCATTTCAGCTATAAGCGAATTCTTGCTTCAGCATGAGATGAAAATCTATCTTGTGGTGTTCGACAAAAAAGCATTTATGCTCAGTGAGAAACTTTTTGATTCAATAGAAAAATATATTGATGACAACTATGTTGATGATAGACGTACATTGAATAGTCAAAGATACATAGAGAATTACGAGTCTCAAAAAATAAGTGAAGTCAGAGACGCTTCATTTTCTCCAGTATCTGAAGCCAAGGAGAAGAAAAAGCGAAGCCTTAAAGATATTGTCGGACAGTTAGACGAGACATTTTCCCAGATGTTGCTGAGATTGATTGACGAAAAAGGCATGACGGATGTTGAAACCTATAAGCGGGCGAATGTAGACCGAAGGCTATTTTCAAAGATTCGCAGCAAGGAGGATTATAATCCCAGTAAAGCAACAGCACTTGCCTTTGCAATTGCGCTTGAACTGAATCTGGATGAAACCCGTGACTTATTGAACAAGGGTGGATATTCTTTATCCAACAGTCACAAATTTGATCTGATCATCGCCTATTTCATAGAGAACAGCAACTATAATATTCATGAAATCAATGAGGCTTTGTTTGTCTACGACCAGATTCTTTTAGGGGCATAATTGTCGCTTCAGGAACGACCAACAGACATGTCATAAATGTTATCCTCTAAATATTAAATAGTTGGAGGTAACAAAGGTCAATAACCCACCACTTACTCCCTAAAGGGCATTGAAGTGGGGGCTTGTAAAAGAGCCCATGTTGATTAGCCTAAGTCTTAACTGACTACGTTGTTTATGTCATAACACCCGTGGATATTTATCCTAGTCTGCGGCGTTCTGGCTGGTCGTAAACCTTTGGTTTACTGCTCGCCTATGGAACCTGACTGTTGTCTGTTATTAAAAGTCCTGAGGGTAGGGGCGGTGTGACAGACGTAAAAAGCATTTACAACCTTGGCGAAGGATATTTTACGTGGCTTTAGCCACGCGTTATGTAAAGGAGGCCGCGATGGTTTATGTATTATCCCAAAGCGGCAATCCGCTTATGCCGACAAATAGGCATGGGAAAGTAAGACATTTACTAAATACTGGTGAGGCAAGGGTGGTCAAGATGACTCCCTTCACAATCCAGTTTTTAAAGGAAACAAATCTTTATACACAGCCCATTACACTGGGCATCGATGCAGGTAGTAAAACTGTAGGGTTAAGTGCAACAACTGATAAGCAGGAAGTATTTGCTGC
>DMAP01000099.1:0-1971 GCA_003446975.1 Clostridiales bacterium
AAGGGAACAGTAAAATGGTTTGATTCACAAAAGGGATTTGGATTTATCACCAGCGAAGATGGAACAGATGTATTTGTACACTACTCAAAGATTGACAAGCCAAACTTCAAGACATTGGAAGAAGGCGAGAAAGTAGAATTCAAAGTCGTAGATGGTGCAAAAGGACCACAAGCGGAAGATGTAAGACCACTTTAATAATCAAAACCTGGATTTGAAAAATCCAGGTTTTTTCTTAATGTTTTTTATTTAATATACCCTGTGAACCTTGAACCCGCTACGGTCAAGAGAAGCGATAATCTCTCCGATATGGGTATGTCCGTTGGTTTCAGCAGTCACTTCCAGCTGGACATTCTCATAACGATCCATTGCTTTGAATTGATTGTGATCCAACTTGATGACATTGGCCTTTTGCTCAGCAAGGATTTGGGATATTTTCAAGAGTTGACCGGGTACATCTGGCAAGTCCACCGTAAAACAAAAGATTCTTCCCCTGGAAATCAATCCTTTATTGATCATTGAAGATATCGTTACAACATCTATGTTTCCACCACTAATTAGGCAAACAATGTTTTTGTTTGTTACGGTCAATTTCTTAAGTGCCGCAAGAGTAAGGACTCCAGCGGTTTCTGCTATCAGCTTGTGTTTTTCTATCAGCATTAGAAGGGCTTCCATGATGTCTTTCTCCGAGACAGTGATGATGCCATCCACAAAGCACTTCGCCAACTCAAAGGTCAGGTCCCCGGGTTTTTTGACCGCCACGCCTTCCGCAGAGGTTCTCACATTGGTCAGTTCGCAGACACTGTTGTTATCCAGTGAGTTTTTCATCGTCAGAGCGCCCTCAGGCTCTACTCCGATGACTCTTATATTGGGATTGATGGATTTGACTGCCAAGGCTATCCCGGCAATCAATCCGCCGCCACCGATAGGTACAAGAATCTCATCCACATTTTTCAGATCCTGGAGTATTTCGTAGCCAATAGTCCCCTGACCACAGATGACATCATAGTCATTGAAAGGGTGGATGAACTCCCTACCCTCTTCCTTAGCTATCTCCAAGGCCTTGCTATAAGCATCATCATAGATATCGCCGTGGATAATCACCTCAGAGCCATGGCTTCTGGTCGCTTCCACTTTAATCAAAGGGGTCACTACAGGCATGACAATCTTTGAAGAAATCCCCAGTTTCTTCGCGGAATAGGCGACACCCTGGGCGTGGTTGCCGGCGGATGAAGCCACGATGCCGTTTTTCTTCAATGATTCAGGCAGATTGACAATTTTGTTGTATGCTCCCCTGATTTTAAAGGAGCCTGTAAACTGAAGATTTTCAGGCTTCAGATAAACCTTGTTTCTGCACTCGCCGCTAAAAAAGTCACTGTAAATCAAATCCGTTTTCTTGATGATTCCCTCAAGGTTCTTGTTGGCTCTTTTGATGTCCTCAATAATGACTTCAGGGTTATAAGTGTCTGGTTTTGTTTCTAATACGCTCATAGTATTCCTCCTAATGAAATAAAAAAACCGTCTCCATAAACACAGAGACGGATAATCCGCGGTACCACTCTAATTGCCATAAAAGGCCACTTTGCCGGTTCTATCAAACCTGAATCAATAACGAGATCAGCCGGTGCCACTTACTGCATTCAGAGGCACTTCTCGGGAGTGATTTGCACTATGACCTTGCTGTCGGCTTGCACCAAACGCCAACTCTCTGGAAGCAATGTTGTCAAAGCAACTGTCTCCGTCAATGAATTTAGATGATATTGTACATATTCTAAGGGCAAGTGTACGAAATGTCAAGATTAATTTTCAAAAATCTATTGACATTGATTATCTAAATGGTTATAATTCTATTCAAGTATAAAAGCTGGGACAGAGACAAAAACATCTTCCGTGTGGATATAGAGAGCCGGTGCATGGTGAAAACCGGTGAAGCATAGATGTTATGATCACTCTTGAGCTGCCGAATCGAAAGCA
>DMAP01000099.1:2004-3210 GCA_003446975.1 Clostridiales bacterium
AACTACAAATAGGGTGGTACCGCGAAAGACCTTTCGTCCCTATACACATCAGTTTATGTGTATAGAGATGAGAGGTTTTTTATTACGGATCCAAAGAAAATTTTAGGGAGGAAGCAAATGAGCAGAACAGTATGTTTTAAAGTGTCAAGTGGAATGGATTCAGTTATAAGGGTATTGACCACATTGCGAAGAAAAAATTTCAATGTGACAGAAATGTCCATGAGAGAAGTTGATGGCGCAATAGAATTGTCGGTTTCTGTTGATGATCTCACAAACCCGGGATTTGACCGGGCTGTTCTTCATGTGAAAAGGTTGGTTGACGTGTTTGATATAGCTGAGGTGCAATAAAAAAACAGAGTTTATATTGACTATTAAATAAACGGATTATATAATGTATACAAAATACAATGTGCTTATAATTAAGTACAATACATGGAGGATAACAAAATGACAAGGATGTATTACAATGATGATGCTGACTTAAACGTACTAAAGGGCAAAAAAGTTGCGGTAATAGGTTATGGGAGTCAAGGTCATGCCCATGCCTTGAATATGAAGGAAAATGGTGTGGATGTGGTTGTAGGTCTGTATGATGGGAGTAAATCATGGGCTAAAGCTGAAGCGGAAGGCCTTTCTGTCATGACCGTAGAAGAGGCGGCAAAAGCGGCTCAAGTGGTTATGATACTTTTACCGGATGAAAAACAAAAGGAAATCTACACGAAGTTTATAGCACCTCACCTAGAAGATGGGGATGCTTTAGCCTTCGCTCATGGCTTCAATATTGTTTTCAGTCAGATTGTGCCCCCTTCGAATGTGGATGTGTTCATGGTAGCGCCTAAAGGGCCGGGACATCTGGTCAGAAGAGAATTTGAAAAAGGTGCCGGAGTACCTTGCCTATTCGCTTTACATCAGGATTTTACAGGCAAAGCGCAAGAAGTTGCATTGGCATATGCCAAAGCCATCGGAGGAACCAGGGCCGGGGTCATAGAAACGACTTTCAAGGAAGAGACTGAAACGGATTTATTGGGAGAGCAGGCGGTGCTTTGTGGCGGTGTTACCGAACTGATCAAGGCTGGATTTGATACCCTGGTGGAAGCCGGCTATCAACCTGAAATAGCTTATTTTGAGTGTATGCATGAAATGAAGCTGATTGTGGATCTTCTGTATGAGGGCGGAATGGATCGTATGCGTTACAGTGTAAGTGAT
>DMAP01000238.1 GCA_003446975.1 Clostridiales bacterium
GTTCAATTTGTTCCGGAATATTCACCGTGTTTCTGAAATTGACCCCTGGTAATCCTTTGAGGACCACTTGGTGGTCTCGTCAACTCACAATGTTAATTTAGTTAAGAAAATAACACTTTTATACTAAAATATGATAAAATATAAATGATGATTCATGCCATTTAGGATGACTTTGTCAAATATTTAGTTGAATAAAGGAGGGAAAATAATGACTAAGAAAACATTGTCTATTTTTCTAGTGTTGACGTTAATCGTTTCATTGATTTTCGGTGGATGCAGTCCACCTGCTGAACAGACGACAACGGCTCCGACAACTACAACTGCTGTTACAACTGCTCCAGAACCGACGGCTATGTTTACGCCAGGGACCTATGCGGTCACTGTCGATGGGCATAACGGCCCTTTTGAGATTGATGTCGTGTTTAGCCAAGACAAGATAACAGATATCATAATCGGAGAAAATGATGAATCGCCGGCAATTGGTGATGTTGCCATGGAAGCCATGCGTTCCGAGATACTAGAAAGACAAAGCTTGAATGTGGACACCATCGCTGGTGCTACCATGACAGGTGTGTATTTCCGGGTTGCTGTGACGGAAGCCGTCAAGGAAGCGGGAGGAGATCCATCCAAAATGCAGACTAAGGCTGACAAGCAACTGACAACACCAGAAGATGCGACTGTTGAGGTTGTGATTATCGGCTCTGGTATAGCTGGCCTTTCTACAGCAATGGAAGCCAATAAACTCGGTCTTGATGTCATGGTCATTGAACAGCTCGGCATATTAGGTGGATCTTCCGCCCGTGCTGGATATCTTATGGGTACTGGCACAAAGCTTCAAGCGGAACAAGGGATAACCTACAGCATGGATGATTTGAAGGCAAGATTCTTGAGAGCTGTGGATGTCACCAATACTGAAGCCTATGCCCATGCGGTAAGATTTGTGGAGAATATGGGTGTCAACATAGACTGGATGTATGATTTGGGTGTCAAATTTGGTCCTGTGAATCTGGGTTTTCAACACTATGGCCCGGAGGGAGAGCGTTTGGGGTCGTTCCTGATTAAAGCATTGGAGAACAACCTCAAAACCAAGAAAATTGACTACCGTCTTAACACACGTGGCGATGAGCTGTTGACAGATGCATCAGGTGCTGTCATTGGTGTAAGGGTTGAAGCGCCTAATGGTGAATACTATAATATTTATGCCAATGCAGTCGTCGTGGCAACAGGTGGTTTTTTTGCAAACAAAGACATGACGGCACAATATTTTCCAGGGTATGAGAATTTCCCATATGACTGCACAATGGGTGCTGACGGATCCGGAATGCTCATGGCTGAGGAAATCGGAGCGGAGTTGAAAAACATGACGTTCGGCAATCATCATGCGATTGTCGGTTTCTACAAGGGTGTTCCAAGATCATTGACTTTGCTGGCTGGCAATGGTGGAATTGCAGTTAACAGCAAAGGGGAGAGATTCTTCAACGAATCCGGTGATTACACACTCTTTACGAAGGCTGTCATTGATCAAAATGATGATATCTATGCCATCATGGACCAGACCATAGCCGACCTGCCCGTTATCCAAAATGACAAAGGCCTTGCTGCGCTTACCCTCATGTATACAGTTGCCGATACTCTTGAGGAGCTGGCAGAAAAAATGGGGATCGATCCAGAAGGGTTGCTTGCATCCGTTGAAGCAGTCAGAGAAAGCATAGCTGCTGGCACACCGGATGCCTTTGAGAAACCAGTGGCAAATATGAGGACGGATTTCACCAATCCGCCATACTACGGCGTCAAGACTCAGATTGAAAACCATACCAACTTTGGTGGAATTGCGACAGATTATGAAAGCCGAGCCCTCAGAAGCGACGGTACAGTCATTAAAGGGTTATATGCTGTAGGGGAATGTGCGGCCATGAAGCCCGGTACTGCCGGGATGCTCTCAGTGGGGGTATTTGAAGGTCGGATAGCCGCCAATGCAATTGCCAATGAAAAATGATGCCACTATTGACAGTGTGTAAAGCATCGATAGGATGCATGTCAAAATGATTGAACAACTCCTTGGAGGCAGGGCAATCCCTTGGATCCAAGGAGATTTCTTTGGAGTTTGCGTTGGCAGATGATTTTAGCTTTAAAAATATTTATTTTCTTGTGTAAAGGGAGGACCGCTAAATGAAAGAAAAAATCAAAGAATTTGTGTTGGCTATGGGGGTTGATGATGTGGGCTTTGCAAAGGCCACAGATTACAACAGCCCAAGATCACCCGAACTGGAATCAATCTTTCCGAAGGTTCAGTCCATCATTGTTCTGGCGTATAAGGAACTGTCCACTTGTGATAGCCCCAATATGCAGATTGCCATGGGCGGAAGATTGGATGTGATGGAGTTTTCCCGCTCCTGCAGCTACAAGCTGGCAAGATTCATTGAGAAGGAGCTTCATGGAAAAGCCATGACAATATCTGTATCCTATCCGATGGATATGAGCCTCAAAACCTCAGGAACCGTAGCTGACGTTTCCCTGCGCCATGCGGCGGTCGCTGCAGGGTTGGGTGCTTTTGGGAGACACAATCTTGTGATCCATCCCAAACTTGGGACTCGCATCGTCTTTACCGCTGTATTGACTGATTTGGAGTTGCCATCAGATCCAATAATAACAGACGATTTATGTATTAACTGCAACATTTGTGTTGAGAGTTGCCCAGCAGGAGCGTTAGCTGTTGAAGGCAAGACCCATGTCGGTAGATGCTTGAAAGTTTCTCAGCCTTACGGACTTGGCGCGGATATAGCTTTTAGGACAAAATTGATAGATAGCTCGCCAGAAGAGCAAAAAGCAATGTTTATGGATGACCATTATTGGAGATTGTACCAAACAGGATTTATCGGGTTTCAATATTTTTGCTTTGAATGCTACAGATCTTGTCCTATTGGTCAGTAGGTTAGGACAGAATGCCCATATCCACAATCGTGATGCTGACCGAATCATAATCAATCAGCCCGTCACTCTTCATCTTCTGTAGCTCTCTGGATAGGGATGTTCGCTGGACGCCTATGCGGTCGGCAAGAGCTTTCTTGGTTGATTGCAGGATGATTTTGTTGGAATTTTGAAGCTTGTATTCGTTTCTGATGTAGGCAATGATGCTATCACGGATTGAGCGGTTGACATAGTGCTTGATCTTGTCACCGAGCAGGAGAGCATTGTCGGAGATAAATTCCAGAAATTGCCTTAGAAAACTTGGGTTGGTAGAGCACAACTCAAACAGCGTATCCTTTTGAATCTCCAGCAGGGATGTATCGGTTTTGGCGGTGACGGTCATTGGATAACAAGGGTTTTTAGAAAAAATCAGGTTTCCGCCTAGAATATCATCAGGATAAAACTCGGTGATGGTCAGCAGATCTCCGGACTCGTCTATACGCTCAATGACAACCTTGCCACTAAGGATATGCTCGACATAGTCACATTTATCGCCATCAAAATGGATGATTTCACCCTTGCTGTAGGTTTTGATATTCATTGTCTTGGCTTTTAGGTATTCTTCTAACAAGTTGGCAGGGATATATTTCAAAAATGCATAGTTGTTTTTAACGGACAATAGATTATTCATAAATACTCCTTCTGGTGTTACCTCGGTAACACCTTTTGTGTTGCTATTATTATATAATCAATTCATTAATTTTGGAAGGAGAAAAATTTATGGATGTGTTCACATTGTCATTTTGGGGTATATCATTGGCCTTGACAGGGTTTTCATTGGCTAAGAGCAAGGAAAAGACATTTGAGGCTATGAAAAAGTCTAGGGGCATGATGGGAAATATGCTTGGGGAGATTATCGCCATTATTTTTTTGATAGGGTTGGTGCTGACTTTTATACCACCGGAATCGATCAAATCAGTATTGGGTTCTGAGAATACTTTTATATCATCAATCATCGCTGCCATTGCGGGAAGTATTACACTTATCCCGGCTTTTGTGGCTTTTCCCTTAGTTGGTTCTTTCGTCAACGTTGGGGCCAGCATCATTCCGGCAGTCGCATTTTTAACCACGCTGACGATGGTGGGCGTTGTGACATTCCCCCTTGAAAAGAAGGAGTTCGGGTTTAAATTTGCATTGGTTAGAAATCTGCTGAGCTTTGCTGCTGCCTTGGTCATTGCAATGGCAATGGGGGTGATCCTATGACAATCACCAAGGTTTTAAAAAAGAACAAGCTGATGGCCTTGGTTGCCCTCATATATGTATCTATTTTTATATTCATGCCGGATAAGGCGATGGAGGCAATGGGGAACAGTGTTTACTACCTGGTAGAGATGGTGCAGGTCTTGCCGATCATATTCCTGTTGACAGTCGTCATTGAGGCGTTGGTTCCTAAAGAGATGATAACTAAGCGTTTGGGTGCCAAATCAGGTTTTCTCGGAAATATTTTGTCGCTGATATTAGGGAGTATTTCAGCAGGTCCGATTTACGCGGCATTTCCAATCAGCAAGATGCTATTGACCAAAGGGGCTCGCGTATCGAATGTGGTCATTATTCTAAGCTCTTGGGCGGTCATAAAGCTTCCGATGCTTGCCAATGAAGCCAAGTTTCTAGGGGTTTCCTTTATGGGAGTCCGTTGGGTATTGACAGTCATCGCCATTTTGATAATGGCCTGGATCACTGAAAAACTGGTCTCTAAGAAAGATATGCTGATAACATCGACAGAAGTAACAGATAAACAGATTGTAATCAATCATGACTATTGCATAGGGTGTGGGATATGCGCAAAAATGCTTCCCGAAGTTTATGAAATGACCGATCAAAAGGCGTATGTCAAAGCAGGTGGCTTTAAGTCAGTCGATGATGCCATGATACAAAAGACAGCTGAGAAATGCCCTGTGAATGCCATTAATGTTAAAAAGAAAGGAGGCGCTGTCGCATGAGGATGACTAGAATTTTGATCCAAATTATCTTTTTTGGTGTTTTTATGATTATCATCAAGAATGGCAACATGGTGCTTTGGCTGGGAATATTCCTGATAAGTCTAATGGGTGCGGTTTTTTTTGGCAGGTTTTACTGTGGATTTATATGCCCGATGAATACGGTAATGGGTGTTACCGGTAAAATCGCCAAGAAACTGAAATGGCAGACGAAAACAGTTCCTAAATTTTTAAACAACAAGGCGTTGCCATGGATTGTTTTGGTTATAATGGCAGCGAGCATGATTCTTTCCAAAAGAGTTTTGCAACGGGAACTGCCAATTTTAATCATACTGATTCTTTTGTCTGTATTGGTGACTTTAAGATATGAGGAATGGGTTTTCCACAACAGTATCTGTCCATATGGCGCATTATTGAGCTTGACTGGGAAACGAGCGAAGTTCTCGACAAAGGTGGATCACTCTTTGTGTATCGGATGTAAAAAATGCGAGACCGTATGTCCATCGAGGGCTATAGAAGTGGATGCGAATATCAAAAAAGCATATGTGGATTCTTCCATCTGTCATCAATGTCAAGCATGCACAGGGGTATGTCCAGTGGATGCAATAGCCTATTAACAGGGTTCTTGGGTTAAGATGGTGTTTGAAACATCACCTGAACCATAAAAACCGTTATCCAGGGACTCTACAG
>DMAP01000421.1 GCA_003446975.1 Clostridiales bacterium
TTTGCTGTGATGCGGAAGAACGTATGGTTGTACAACTATACGTTCTTCCGCATCACAGCAAAATTTCCAGACAGGAGTATGAGAAGTATGCCGGTGATGGTGGATATCTTCACAATCAAGGCTTTTATATATACAGGAATCGGAGACTGATTATAAAGGGCACTTGGTTTCGTTTAATTAAAAAAGAAGAACTAAATAAGCTGATACGAATCAAGGTTGACATTCCCAACACATTGGACCATCTTTGGAAAATTGATGTAAAAAAATCCAATGCAGTACCACCCGAAGCAATTAAGTCAGAATTAAGACGCGTTATAGAAAAAATAGAAATAATGGGGCATAAAGTTTATCGCCAACGAGGCACAAGGTTGGCATCCAAGGTCAAAAGCCCTGTTTGGAATCGAAGAGCCGTCAGCGGAAGTATTGTTTATCAGATTAATCGAGAACACCCTCTTGTCGGGGAATTGGTGGAACAACTTCCGCCGGAGCAGGTTGAGTTTTTTGATCGGGTGTTGACAATGTTTGAAAAAAGCTTTCCAGTCGACATGTTTTTTAACGATGTAGCCAGTAATCCCGAACAAGTTGAGAGCCAAGGATTTAGCGAAAAAGATTTGGATGCCCTAATGGATGTTTTCATATCCAGCTGGCTTTCTTCAGGAGTGGTCAAAGATAAACTGTCTGATGAATTGCTAATGGTTGATCCTTTTGCATCAAACAAAGATTTAACAACAAGTTTGCTAAAAAAAAGAGGACTGTAACTTTATGAAAGATATCTTGACATCCGTTGAAGATGCCGTTGCCAGCTTACTCTCACAAACGCCAACAGAAGTGACACAGGATGTCATTCTGCAAACCGTAAGAATAATATCGAATGCGATGTCTTTCAATATCCCTGAAGATGAAATTATTCTTGTCGCCAAGAGACTGGAGGAACGATTTGATATCAGGATGTCTCTCGGAATAATGTTTGCGGAAGACTACATACCCTGGTTGGATAATACAAAAGGGCAGATTGACTGGTATTACTGGAACAGATATAAAAGATTGTTGATTCAGGGTGGTTTTTCGCCGCATGTAGTAAGAAGCTTGGATACCATTACCGATCAAATTTTGGATCATTTGGAGAATCCGCATAAAGCTGGAAAATGGGCAAGGAAAGGAATGGTTGTTGGCCATGTTCAATCCGGGAAGACAGCAAACTATACGGCATTGGTAAATAAGGCTGCTGATAGCGGATACAGGGTGATTATTATCCTAGCCGGAACACTAAATTCTCTAAGAAACCAGACACAGATTCGTCTTGATGGCGGTTTTATAGGAATCGACACGTCAACCAAACAACCTTTAGGGGTGGGTGAAATTTCCAATTTGAAGAAGCCGGCATACTTCACAACAAACACCAAGGATTTTAAAAAGGCGATAGCCAATCAGATCGGAGTGGGAATCGGGGATTTAAGGGAGCCTGTAATATTGGTCATAAAAAAGAATAAAAGTACGTTGGAGAATCTTACTGACTGGCTAAAGCATAATAACCTCCACAACCTCAAAGATTATCCAATGTTGCTGATTGATGATGAAGCGGATTATGCTTCAATAAATACAAGCAAAAATGGTGATGCAGCGACAACAATTAATCGAAAAATAAGGGAGTTGCTTGTTCTGTTTGATCGGTCATCATATTTGGGATACACAGCAACCCCGTTTGCGAATGTATTTATTGATCCGGAAACAGAAAATGAAATGCTTGGAGATGATTTATTTCCACGAGATTTCATCATAAGTCTTGACCCACCAAGCAATTATATCGGCCCGAGCAGGATTTTTTCATCTGACGCAGACCTTGATGTTGTCAGAGAAGTAAATGATTACGAAGCCGATCTTCCTCTTCGGCATAAAATAAACTGGCAAATTGACGATATCCCAGCCAGCCTAAAGGAAGCCATCAAAACCTTTATTATCATCAGAGGTTTGCGCCTGCTTAGAGGGCAGGTGAATGCTCACAATTCCATGATGGTAAATGTAAGTCGTTTTACGAACATTCAATCCAAAGTGAAGCTTTTGGTTGATGAATATGTCAAAGAAATTCTCCAAGCAATAATTGCTCATTACAGATTAAGCGAAGCAGAAGCATTAAAAAGCAGCATTGTGTCCAGTATGAGGGATTTGTATCTTAAAGAGTTTTCCAACACTGGATATTCTTGGCTTGATTTGCAGGGCGTTTTAAAAGATGCTGTTTCTCCAATTGGTGTCATCGAGGTGAATATATCATCTTCTGCAGAGCAGTTGGATTACAGTCGAAAAAATTTCCCCCAAGGTCGAAATGTAATAGCAATCGGTGGGCTAAGTCTTTCCAGAGGCCTGACTCTGGAAGGATTAACAGTTAGTTATTTTCTGCGCAATTCCATAATGTATGATACCTTGATGCAAATGGGACGTTGGTTTGGATATAGGGATGGTTATGAAGATCTTTGCAGAATATATATGACATCTGAGGCAGCGTCCTGGTATGCACACATTTCCGATGTCATGGATGAATTAAGAGGCGAATTTACGAGAATGAAATCTGCCGGCATGTCTCCAAGAGATTTTGGCCTTTGTGTTAGAAGCCATCCGGAATCCTTGATAGTCACTGCCAGGAATAAAATGCGAACAGGAAAAAATGTCTCGCGGCGTGTTAGTTTGGATGGGCGCTTGGTTGAGACATCCATTTTGTTAAACAAAACCGATGCAATTGAATCTAATTTAAAGCTTCTAACATCCCTTGTTCACCAAATGCTTGAAATTTCCACTCCTTTGGTTAACCAAACGAGTCCATCAGGATATTTTTGGAATACTATTCCTGCGCAAATTATTCATGATTTTATAAATGCCTACCGCAATCATCCTGCGTCCCAGCTAACTGATGCAGCGCCACTAACGCGATACATTGGCAGCTTGGAGAAAAACGGTCAAAATATGTGGGATGTTCTTTTGGTTTCTCCTTCCAAGGGTGGAGAAAAATATAAAACACTGCACGATACATTAAAGGTATATTATCAAAAAAGAGGTGTTGCAATTTCTGGAAATGGGATTGCAGTTAGCAAGGGCAAAAGAAGAGTGGGAGATGCAATTCAAGAAAGTGCGGGGTTGCCAATTGACAAAGTTAAAATGGCTGTGGAAAAATATAGGCAAAAATATTTGCATGAACATCCAGACAAAAAGACAGCCAACTCGATCCCTGGTTCTGTTTACAGAAATTTGCGAAGTGAACTACATGGAAACTCTCTCCTGATTCTGCACTTATTAGACTGTGAAGTGGAAAAAGGAGTATCGCTGTTTTCTGAAGGAATACTGGCCTATGGCATCAGCTTTCCTGGTGATCCGGGCAGTAGAAGACCAGAAAATCTAGTTGAGTATGTTGTTAACACTACTTGGTGGAACACTGAGTATGCTGATATCTTGGATGATGAGGAAGAAATAGATGACGAACAATCCTTGGAATGAAATAAGC
>DMAP01000041.1 GCA_003446975.1 Clostridiales bacterium
GATTTTCTCATGTCCTTTAATGGAATATTAATATGCGTACTGGCCATAGCCGTATTCTCGATCACTGAAAGCAGCATAGACAACAATAAAAACATTTCCGATTATGTCAATTTTGCACTGATTTTTCTAGCTCTAGTCATTGATAGCATTGCCTTATCAGCCATATTGTTTAGACTTACTTCCTATGGAATCACACCTAACAGGATTGCTGTTCTTGGTGTTAATATTGTGATAATTGTTCATTTATTGAAGATAATGCTTGCCTATGTGCAGTTTTTGAGAAACAAAAATAGACCTGATGTCATTCAAGACGCAGTTACCGATTATCTACCTGTCTACGGACTATGGGCGGCCGTTGTTACATTTGCCTTCCCTTTTATTTTTGGAATTTAAAGTCTTTTCAATCCTATTCCCAAGGTTTTAGGTCCACAGTGGGTTGTGATGGTAGAGCCTGTAGTTGTGATATGTACTTCCTCAAAATTGCCATAATCAATTATCAATTGTCTAGCCTGCTCCACAACTTCATCAGGGCAAAGACAATGTGTGATGAATATCCTTTTTGTATCTAGATTATCCAGATCCTTAATACGATCCAAGACGTAGTTTTTAATACATCTCTGAAATGATCCCCTGTATTTCTTGCCAGCATGCATCTCACTATCCAAAACTTGTATGCTGGGTTTTATGTTCAATAGTCTGGCGCCCTGTGCAGTAAAAGCGGAACACCGACCCCCTTTGACCAAGTAATCCAAACGGTCTATTACAAAGCTGGCGTCAATTTTTTTGATATCCTCTTTCATCATGTTGAGGATTTCTTCTATAGGCGAGCCATTTTGGGCCATCAGAGCTCCCTCGTAAACCAAATGACCACTACCGGTTGAAAGGTTTCTGGAGTCTATTATATGGACATTGTCAAAACTCTTGGATGCTAATACAGCATTTTGGTAACATGAAGAGAAGTCAGATCCTAAACATACATGTACAATATCGACACCGCTTTTTGACAATTCATCAAAATGGCGTTGATATTCATGGATGTTGATAGATGCGGTTCTGCAACTCGCTCCTTCGAAATCTACGTATCGGACAATATCTTCGGGAAAAATATTGACCCCATCCTGGTACACCTGATCTCCAATCACAACATTCAAAGGGATTATTGAAATATTCAATCTGTTTATAATCTCCGTAGATAAATCACAGGTGCTGTCCGCACTAATTTTTACCATATTTGCCTCCTTGCAGCTGAATCAAAATGCCAACACATACATTTTCTATGAGTATACAGCTTTTGTCAACGGTTTATTGATTTGTTGCTTTGTTTTACTGATGATTTTGATATTATTATGCTATAATAAAATTGCAGCACATAACATATAAACAAATGGAGGCAGTCAAATGGCGAGAAAAAAATCTATACTCGATTTTTACAAGATGAAGGAAGATGGGGAGAAACTGACATGGATTACAGCCTATGATTTCCCAATGGCATCTTTTGCTGAGCAAGCTGGAATGGACATGATTCTAGTTGGTGATTCATTGGGAATGGTGGTGTTGGGTTATAAAGGGACTGTTCCTGTCACCATGGAAGATTGCATTTCTCATTGCCAAGCAGTAAGAAGAGGTGCTCCAAATACGTTTGTCATGGGGGATATGCCTTTTGGATCTTACCAGATATCTGATGAAGATGCTGTGAGCAATGCAGTGAGATTTCTTAAAGAAGCTGATATGGACGCTGTGAAACTTGAAGGCGGGGTCCGTGTCGCAAGTCGGATTAAAGCTATTTCCGAGGCAGGCATAGTGGTATGCGGTCATATTGGATTAACACCTCAGAGTTCAGGCGCTTTGGGCGGATTCAAGGCTCAAGGCAGAAAGGTCGATAGCGCTAGAGATATGATACGTGACGCCTTGGATGTTCAGGAAGCTGGAGCAAGGATGATACTGCTAGAGGCAATACCACCTGAACTGACCGCATTCATTTCAGAATTGCTTGATATACCTGTATATGGGATTGGTGCTGGACTTCCTTGTGACGGACAACTGATCATATGCGGTGATATGCTGGGCCTTTTTCAAGCTTTCACGCCAAAATTTGTTAAGAAATACGCCAATGTGGCAGAAATTTGTGTCAATGCTATGAAAGAATTTGTTGATGATGTTAAGAAAGCAACTTTTCCGGAAGAAACACATGTCTATCACGTTCAAGACAGCATTGAAGATTTCGAAAAACTATTTGACGAATTCAGATAATTGTTAATCGTATTGAGGAGGGAGACATGAATTCACTGAACAGATTAACGGAAAAAGCTAACCAACAAGCTATCGATAGGATTCAATCGTCTAGGGTCTATCTGACTGAGTTATCCCAAGCCAAAGATAAGACTTCATTTTTTGACGGCTATTCATTAATGCATAGCGGACCTCCTGTTGAATGGGAAAACATGACCACAGCCATGCGCAATGCGGTATGTGGCGCTATTGTATACGAGAGATGGGCTGAGAGCTTGTCAGATGCCTTTGATATGGCAGAAAAAGGGTTAATCAGATTTGGAAGCGATAATGAAAACAATGCGGTGGGGCCTATGGCTGGTATTGTTTCGCCATCTATGCCGGTTTTTGTCTTTGAAAATCAAGTATTTGGGAACAAAGCTTATGTGACAATCAATGAAGGGTTGGGAAAGACATTGCGATTTGGAGCAAATGATGAATCGGTTATCAATAGACTCACATGGATTGAAAACACGTTAGCCCCCATATTGAAAGAATCATTGATGTTAAGCGGGCCGATTGATATCACATCTATCATTGCACAAGGATTGCAGCGTGGTGATGAATGCCACAACAGAAACAAGGCATCCAATAATTTATTTGTTAATCAGATTGCCCCATGGATGGTAAGATGCAATTACTCTAGGGAAGACATTTCACAAGCTCTGACTTTTATGGCGGGGAATGACCATTTTTTTCTCAATCTTTCCATGGGGAACAGCAAGGCTACTATGGACACCATTCACAACATTGAATACTGTTCAGTTGTATCCTGCATGAGCACGAATGGATATCACTTGGGTATCCAGGTTTCGGGAACCGGCAGGCAATGGTTCACAGCACCATCACCTTATGCCAAAGGGAATTACTTTGAGGGCTATGATGAAGCGGATGCCAGCACTGTAATGGGGGACTCCTATATCTCTGAAGCTTGTGGCATAGGTGCATTTGCTATGGGAGCTGCTTTGGGAATCGGCCAGTTTATAGGCATCAATACAAAGCAGGCCCAGGATTACTCTCTTGAAATGTATGATATTACAATCTCCGAGCACGAATTGTTTAAAATACCAACATTCGATTTTAAAGGAACACCTTTGGGCATAGATATAAGAAAGGTCATATCCTCAGGGCGGTTACCGGTCATCAATACAGGCATAGCCAATAAGAGGCCTGGAGTCGGACAGATAGGTGCTGGAATCGTTTATCCACCTATTGACTGCTTCAGAAAAGCATATGAAGCTTACATGGCACAGTCATCTTGTGTGTCGACTGAAGATAAGGGGGCATTAGTTACATGATATCAAGAAGCACGTTTCTTAAAGATGTTTTGATTTGTTCGTTGGGCGCATATGGAGGTCCTGAAGCCCATATGGGTGTATTTATTGATCAGTTGGTAACCAAAAAGAAGTATCTAAGCGAAGAGGATTTGATAGAATTAATGGCGTTATGCAGCATACTCCCAGGTCCGACAAGCACTCAGACCATTGTATCAATAGGGTACAAAATTGGAGGTCCGGTACTTGCTTTTCTGACGATGTTGGTATGGGCATTGCCAGTCATTATTGTGATGACCATTTTATCTTTTTTGTATCAATTCCTGGAGTTGCAAAATATATCCCAGGATGTGCTCCGATTCATCGGGCCTATGGCAGTGGGCTTT
>DMAP01000240.1 GCA_003446975.1 Clostridiales bacterium
CTATATCCAGTGAGTAATTACAATACAACTTCTACATTCATAACTATACCCTTTACTCAAACTATTTTTGCGGATTTAGAATGGGGCTTTGAGAACAAATCGTGAGGGCTCGCGACCCACGAGTCATTGCCACATACAAATTTCGTGCATCAAGAGCACTAGCATTAAGAACTACCACGACCTCCGCCTCCAATCCCTTCAAAAGTAAAGTGCTTCCTACAGCACGTCTTGGCAACGGTCTACCTATAAGCCGGTATTTCTCACGTATTTGTATGACCGCATCACAAAAGGATAACCCACTTGTAGTTTTGTGGCAAAGGCGCATAGCTTCTGTGCAAGCCTTTAATACCGTAGGGCGAAACACACGTACATTGCTCTCTCGGCTAATCTCGACCAATAGGTTTGCTGCAGCCTGATAAGATTGCTCTTGAACAAATATGAGTGCAATTTTCTCCACATTTGTGGGTGGTTTACGGGCAGTGCCGCGTGTTATTGACTGGATGCGCTGCATCAATTCAGAGGCACCCACATTAGTCATCACAGTTTGAGCGAAATTTACAAGGCAGTTTATTGCATTTGTTTGAGCAGGATCAAATGTTTTTGCAAACGTGACAAGCTCTCTAAGATCCACAGCTTCGACGGTAACTGCACCAGGCGTTTGACTTGCAAACAATTGCTGGCTGGCAGGGCATATGCTGTCACCGATGATTAAGACGTGGCCGATTCCGTCAGGAGATCGTACTCTCGCAGCGATCAAACATTTTTGATGATCATCAATGCCGTCGAGTTCAATCCATCTCACAGCAGCAGGAGCTTCTCTGATGTCAATAGCCTCACATCTTATCAGCTTATCTCGTATAGCAAGCAACCATTCTCCCAACGGAGCAGCATTGGCATTGATCCACCGCCACGGCTTGTTTAATTCGCCTACAGGAGGAAAATATGAACAAACATCCTCATTCCACTTTGCAAGTTTGTCGACACCAAATCCGAAAATTGCCTGCATAGGATCTCCAAGTACACAAGTTGGCAAGGTCTGGGCAAGCAAAGCAACAATGGTATGCTGACGAATAGAGCAGTCTTGGTACTCGTCCACAATGAGCCGAGCATAACTTGCAGCCAATATATCACTCACATGTCCTGATTTCAGCAGGTTAATCGCCGCGTTACGGATATTCGGATAATCCCATTTTGGATTGGACAACTGTAAGAGATTAGGGGCATGCGCGCTCCGCGTTGGAAACGTTGAGATCAGTCGCATAGTCCACCCGTCGATTGTGGATAAACGATAGGCTTCCTTGGTAACTCCGGCACGATCAAACCTTCCACGAAGGGCAACTACACCAGCGTTAGTGTGCGTCAACACAAGAATCGGCTTCCTGCCGGAGTGACGGGTGAGAGCATCGGCAATTTGATAAGTCTTACCACAACCAGCTGGCGCGATTATTGTCCCACGGTTGATTGCCAAAGGATCAATATTATTCTCCAACATTGTTAACCCACGAAAAGATATTTCTAACAAGAGCCCTAAATCCTGGGTCTGTATTTGCTAGATCGGGGCCAACGATCTCTCTGGAAATGTCTTCAAACCATGTAATGGTCTTGAACCAGCTATTCTTTTTGGTTTTCGCTGCATTACTCAGAACAATGCGACTTTCTTCATCAATACCTGTTCGGATAGTGTCCAGATTGAATTTATTCTGAGATACAGATTTGATGTGTTCATCAATTTTCTCTTTGCCATGCAGATCAATTGCACGATCAATCAATTTGTTTACTGCATCAACAGACGAGCTTAAAAATAATTCATCTTCCAATGCTCGCCCATCACGCCAAGCAATAACAGTTCCTCCTCTAGCGATATATTCGGCTTCTACCTCTGCTGTTGGTTTTTTATCGTCATCACGAATAATAGCAGTCCTATATCCTAAAGTACAAAACGCGGAAGCACGAGCAAAAGGCCGATCAGCTTCACCGCCATCACTGTTTACAAGTGCAACTCCTTTGGCAGAAATAGACTTACACCCATTAGAAGTCCTAAACAGATCAAGACCGCGAACAAATCCAACTTCGCTGGCTCCCTCACATATGATCACTGATAAAGCAAGGAAAGCAAAAGGATAACTACGAATAGTGCCCTGAATATCATTTTCATTGCCAACGACCTGAATTACATGAAAATCATCATTTGCACGTGTAACAAAAAGCTGATCACCATTTAATTCCTGCAACACTACAGGTGAATGGGTTGTCATAAATACTTGAAGTGGCAAGTCTTTCTCTTTAGCCCCCAAGGAACCAAGAAGACGGATTATCCGATGCGGTTCCAACCCATACTCCAGCTCATCTATCAAAATTACTGTAGACTGCACAGCAGCCTTCCGTTGAAGGCCAGCGACGAGAAGTCTCGTTGAGCCGACCCCCAAACCTCGAAGTGGTATGCCATGCTCATCATGCAAAGAGATGGTTCCTCCATTAAATGACACCGACTGAGCATCAAGCATCGCCTTAATATTATTGCCAATTGCAATACCGAGCTCTTTGCCAGTAGTTGCAACAATATCCAGAGTTTCACCTAACTGATTCCGCGCATCTTCAGCGAAAGCAGCACGAGCATCACGTGCCGCTTTCACTAATGCCGCCGAAGCATCTGGGCGTTCTTCCGATACACTGTTGAGTACAGAACCGCGCTGCCAGCCTAGATGATAATTTGCCATTACGCCTATCCGAGTCGGTGCCAACCGAACGCGGTCTTTCCAACTAAGATCCCGATCAAAACCCTGTGTTGTAGCACGTTCAGATACCAAGGACCACGATGGCTCTAAATCGCTTGAGACCGTAAGCCTGACGGTCAATACTGTCTCGGCATCTTTCTCTGGCTCGTCTTCTATCTCGCCAGACTGTGAATTAAAACCCCTGACGTATAAGCCATAGTCTTCTAAAACTTTCAGACTATCATCAAGCTCGCCAAGGGTCACTGAGATATCAATAGGTTTTTCGATATTCATCTGATAAAAATCTGCATCAGTAAATTGAATGTTCCGACGCACACTCAGACATAAATCGATAGCATCGAGTATAGTTGACTTCCCGCTGTCACCAGGGCCGATTAGACAATTGATTCCAGGTGCCGGATACCAATTTAAATTCTGAATCCCCCTGAAATGTTTGATTTCAACTTTTCTTATTCTAGGCATAAACTTACTCCTCCAATGAATTTTTATCCATTCATAACCAAGAACTCAACGATAATAAACTTGGGTAATAGAAAATCACACAAGGTGTAAATTATTTGCCAATTAGGTTTTAATGCTGGGCGCTCTAATATTAAGATTTCAGTAATTTGACACGCCGCGGCAGCTTCTAATAACCCACTTCTCAAAACTAGCAATACCGCTAATATCTTTTAAAATATCCACCACTGTCAAAAGTTTTAAAAGCTTAACCATTGTAAGTCTAAGCTGTCAAAAGTCAATCTAATTTAATGATACCCCTCCCTCACACCTATTCATCAACTCCCACAGCATCTCTTCCCCTGGACACAAGTGCGGACCGTGTCGCATAACTCACAATGCCCATCCAGCAACCCAGTATACAAAGAGCCCCTTTACACATTTCATAATTTATCTATTGGGTTTATAAACTCAATATTTTTTTATCCTTACATTTTTGGCAAACAGTCTCATTGCCTTTTACAAGAAAAGTATCCTCACACATTGTACATTTTCTTGATAAACTCATTTCTGCACGTATTTTTACGTTTCCAGCACTCATGACAGTACCAAGAAATAACTTATTAAAAAACTCTACTGCAAAATTTTGAGGAGTGCTATTCGCGTCAATCATAACGCTAGTTATGCCCCCGGCTTCGGCTACGAGTTTTGCACCTTTTTGAAGGCCTAGAGGGCTAACAATGATTGCGCTTTCTGCATCAGTATCAATAATTCGATATGCAAGTGCTCCCATTTCTTCTTGCTCTAATTTTCTCGTTGAATATCTTCGGCATTCAATAATAACAATTCCTTCACCGTTATTGCAAATTCCTTTTGCTTCAACCTCCCATTCGGTTCCCGATTTTCCAACTAATTTTTGTTTACCTTCAACCCATGATAACCCAAATTCTTCGGATAGTTTATTCAAAAGAAAAACAGAGACTTCTTCGTAATCTCTCCATTTTAAATTAGATTTTTTCATACTTACCACCTTTCTGTTTATTTACACAATGTACCCCATAATAGTTATGAGGATATTTAATGTGCTTTATCCCTGAAATTTAGATTAAAAATTCTCAATCCCTTAACCATTCTACCCAAATCCC
>DMAP01000251.1 GCA_003446975.1 Clostridiales bacterium
TGAATGGTGTTGACTCTTTTAAAGAGGAAATGAATTTAGACCAAATGCTCTCTGTAATTGAGGCAATGGCTGATGACAAAAGATATAAAACTTCAGCTCAATCACTGCATAATAAGTTGCGTCCTTTTGTCTTAGATCGACCGTTTTCCCATGGTGAAAAAGGTTTTGATTGGGATACTCTTTTTCTCAAACAAGATCCACTTTGCAACATCTTTCAGTTAGCAGGTCTGGATTTGAATTCTAGTAGAATTATAACGGAATTTATCCTTTGGGATTTGTATGGTCATCTGCAGGCGAAAGGCAAAAAAACAGACCCAAAAGTTATTGTCCTGGATGAGGTCCAAAACTTGGACCATAAAGAAGGCAGTCCCCTTTCAAAGTATCTCCGAGAAGGTCGAAAATTTGGGTTGTCTCTCATCCTTGCTACTCAGACTATGAGTAATATGAAAAAGGATGAACGTGACAGAATGTTTAATGCTGCCCATAAGCTCTTTTTTCGTCCTGCTGATACCGAGTTAAAAGCATTTGCCGAGATCGCTGCTCTTGCAACAAGTGAAAGGGTTGATGATTGGGTCGGTAGACTATCAACCCTAAAAAAAGGAGAATGTTACTCTATCGGTTCTGTTGTAGACCCATCCGGAGAGAAACTTGTTTCAAGGCCCTATAGAATCAAAATCACATCTCTGGCGGAGAGGAATTTGAATGAGCAGTGACAGGAAGCAGTCAAAACGACTTCCTCGTAATTTCCACAAATCTTTCAAGCCAGAGCGGCACTATATTTACGCTATGTTGCAGTTTGCAGCAGCGGGGCAAACGGGTGATTTCCAGGAAATAGCATCAGCGACAGGAATTCCAATGGGCACCTCAAGTGGTAAAGTGCCTGCCATTTTGGATTATTGCCGGGGAATGGGGCTCATTTGTCTTTCAACTAACTCTGAACGTTCTTCTAAGAAAACGCCTGAACTGACGCCTTTTGGCAGAGTAGTTCTTCTAGAAGACCCATTTTTAAAGTGCGAAATAACTCAGTGGCTTGCGCATTTTAATATGTGCAGTCCAATATCTGGGGCAGATGTTTGGTGCCATACATTTTTTACTGGTGCACAATCTTTGGGGAGTAATTGTAAACGCGAGCAACTTGAAGGTCATTTAAGCTTGATATATGGGCTTAGTCAAAGAAATCTTATCGGTCCGATGGTGGGAATGTATGAAGATGAAGCATCCTTCAAGACTTGTTCCGTACTCTCAGAGTTCGAAGGGATCATTTCGAAAAAAACTGCCCCTATTTTAGACGAGTTGGGACGAGGGTATGGAGCTTGGATACTTCAACTTATCAAAGATTTTTTTCCAACACATCACCAAGTGCCTATTACGGATATAGACAAGGTGGCAGGCTGGAGAACTATACCTGGTTGGTCTATTTCAGCTGCTATTTCTATTTTGGATTTACTGGAAAAAAAAGGCATCATCAATGTTGATCGGCACATGGAACCATGGCTAGTTAATGCTGGAGTAAGTACAGAACAGGCTTGGAAAGACATCTACGTAGATATGATTTAATAGGGGATAAAAATGGCAAATCAGCTTTGTGATATTGTAACCTTTAGAGGGGATAGGCTGTTCAATGGAGCGGTAAATATTGAATGGTTTGGCAATGATCCCGATAAAGCGAAGTTTGCCTGTGAATCATTTGTTTTTCATGGCCCTAAATACCATGGTGTAAGTCAGAAAGATGTAGGAGATAGTCATGGCCATAAGTTAATTGACACAGCAAATTTTACGAGAGCTATTATTCGTAGATGCTATGGCCTTGAAGAACAGCCCTTCACTTTGGCAATTGCCGGGTATGGTACAGGTAAATCTCATCTGGGATTAACACTTGCAAATTTAATTAATTCACCACAAAGCGAGATTGCTAGCTCTATCTTAAATGCTCTAGATTCTGCTGATGAAGAACTAGCCGATGATATCCGCCTTACAATCCGGGAAGCGTCACAGCCTTGTTTGGTTCTCACGCTTAACGGAATGCGTGGCTTTGACCTTTCAGCAGAAGTGACAAAACAGCTTACTGCAATATTGAAAAGGGATGGCCAGGAAACCAAGTACCTTGATGAGTTGAGGCCTAGATTCGGTCAGGCTGCGTCATTGATAGAAATGTCAAATGAGACAGTAAAAAATGAGTTGCTTGCTTTTACTGAGGCCGAATCTGTTGCCATTTTAGTCAGTGGTTTGGAGCAGCATGACGAGAGGCTTTACACCAAAGTATATGAGTTTTTTGACCAAAAGGGTATGCCTATTCGGGTATTGGCAGGGGAATCTGTCAGAGATGTAATAGATATAGCTGTAAGAGAATATTGTGGTGTAGGTAAACCTTATAGGTCTCTATTGATCCTGTTTGATGAATTTGGGAAATACACCGAATTTGCCACGGTAAGAAGTCATATAGCTGGCAATGGTGTTCTACAGGATTTATTTGAAGCCGTTCAGGCCAATTCAAATGCTGTTTGTTTTGTAGGTTTTATACAGTTTGAACTAAGTTCCTATGTAAAAAGAATTCCACCTGAATATCGGAATGAAATATTGAGGTATGTAACTCGATACCAATCTGCGGATCGGCTATATTTATCAATAAATTTAGAGACATTAATAGCAAATCTCATCGAGAAGAAAAAGCCTGAATTGCTGACTCTGGAATTTGACAATGAAGCCTCCCGAAGAGATTCAGGCGAAACAATTTCAAAGTTGAAAAGATGGTTTCCACACTCTCAAAACTATCGTGCTTGGAGTGATCAAGAATTATTTCATTCAGTGATAAGGAAAGGCTGCTGGCCTCTTTCGCCATATACCACATGGCTTCTGTTTTTTCTTGCCTCTGCCGGCAAACATTTACAGGAGCGTTCTGCCCTGGCTCTTTTAGGAGATTCGTTCAGTAGGTTCCAACTGGTTGAATTGGAAAATATTAATAATTGGTCAATCTTTCCAGTAGATCTCTGCTCGGAAGTATTGTTGAACGAATTATTAAGTTCTGAAGAAATTGGACAGCAAGGATCGATAGCTCATTCATATACCTCTGTCATGTCGAAACATGGGAGTAGATTTTCTCATACACAGGTTAAAACTCTCAAAGCAATACTTTTAGCATCAAAATTGGGACTAGTTGGTGAGAATAAAAGTGACACAATTCAGGCGCTAGCTGAGCTTTCAGGAAGTTCAATAGAAACTATCAACTCAGATGCTTCTCTACTTCAAGAAGAGTTCAATGTTATTGAGTGGGATGACGCTTTTAAAGCATTTGATATTTTAG
>DMAP01000001.1:0-1389 GCA_003446975.1 Clostridiales bacterium
GAACCATCAGGAGCTCCAATAAATCTGGATTTATTGAATTGAATGACGGAACAACCTTTTCCAATATTCAAATTGTTTTTGAAGATGGATTACCTAATTTTGCAGAGGTCACTAAATTTAGAACCGGTGCTGCCGTTGAGATAAATGGTACTTTGGAGGAGACACCGGAAGCAAAACAGGCCTTCGAGATAAAAGCAGAAAGCATCTATCTGATAGCCGATTCAGACCCTGATTTTCCTCTCCAGAAGAAAAGGCACACATTGGAGTATATGAGGACAATCGCCCATCTAAGACCGAGGGCGAATATTTATTCAGCAGGTTTTCGAATCAGGTCATCGGCGCCTTTTGCCATACACAAGTTCTTTCAAGATAAAGGTTTTGTCTATGTCAATACGCCAATCATAACATCCAACGATGCAGAGGGTGCTGGGGAGATGTTCAATGTAACGACACTTGACTTTGAAGAATTGAAGAAGTCGGAAGGCAAGGATTACAAAGATGATTTCTTTGGCAGAAAAACAAGCCTTACGGTTAGTGGACAACTGGAGGCTGAGGCTTTTGCCTTGGCATATAAAAATGTCTATACTTTTGGACCGACTTTCAGAGCTGAGAATTCAAACACGGCAAGACATGCTGCGGAATTTTGGATGATAGAGCCGGAAATGGCATTTACCGATATCCATGGCAATATGGATATCGCCGAAGAGATGATCAAGTATATCATCAGACATGTCCTTGAAAACAATAGGGATGAGATAGCATTTTTCAATTCCTTTGTAGATAAGGGATTGCTGGACCGATTACAGAATGTGTTATACTCGGATTTTGAAAGAATAACCTATACTAAAGCCATCCAGGTATTGGAAGATAGTGGAGAGAGTTTCAGTTTTCCTGTCAGCTGGGGTGTTGATCTGCAGACAGAACACGAACGGTTTCTAACTGAAAAAGTATACAAAAAACCAGTTTTTGTAACAGATTACCCCAAAATTATTAAAGCATTTTATATGAGAGAGAATGACGATCAAAAAACTGTCGCTGCCATGGACCTTCTGGCACCGGGTGTAGGAGAAATAATTGGTGGTAGCCAAAGGGAAGAAAGGTATGACAAGCTTGAAAAACGAATGAAAGACATGAATATATCCCAAGAGGAGTTATGGTGGTTTCTAGAACTTAGAAAATATGGCTGTGTCAAGCATGCCGGTTTTGGCCTAGGATTTGAAAGACTAATCATGTATCTGACAGGAGTAGGCAATATCAGAGACGTGGTTCCTTTCCCCAGGACACCCAAAAACGCGGAATTTTAGAATAAAAACCTCCTGATCATGTATTGTACATTTTTAGGAGGTTTTCAAAAAAATAAAAAATGCGAATAGCTTCGCATTTTAAACC
>DMAP01000001.1:1502-4523 GCA_003446975.1 Clostridiales bacterium
CCTTTACCACATATTTCACAGCTTCTAGCCATAATAACACCTCCTATCAGCATTAATTATTATAATATAATTCCTATCTCTAAATCAACTGTTATATTTTAACACTAAAAAGTATTTATTGCAATACCAATTTTATCTTAGTATAATTAAGATTGTAGATAATAAAAATGGAGGAATTTGAATGTCAGTAAAAATAAATAGTGATAATGGAATTATAAATATTGACGAACAAGTTGTAGCCACTTTAGCGGGACTAGCGGCAATCGAATGCTATGGCATTGTCGGCATGGCAGCCAAAAGCGCAACAGAAGGCTTTTTTGAGTTGGCAAGAAAAGAACACGTTACCAAGGGCGTAAAAGTAACGATAAAAGAAAATAAAGTAGTAGTTGATTTATATGTCATCGTACAATTCGGTGTCAGAATATCAACCGTCGCGGAGAACATAATTGCGAAGGTTAAATACAACCTGGAAAAATTCACCGGTCTGGAAGTGGTGGGAGTCAATGTACACGTTCAAGGCGTTAGAATTCAGTAAGAGGAGGACAAAATGAAGCTAACTGATTTTGATAGCGTGGTTATAAAAGAGTTTGTTCTTAGCATGGCTGCCTATCTTGAGAGAAATAAAAATATTGTAGATGCGTTAAATGTTTTTCCAGTGCCGGATGGAGACACAGGAACCAACATGAATTTGACCATTCAATCAGCAGTCAGGGAAATACTGGATGCAAGTTTTACAGACTTGGAACAAGCCGCAAAAGCAGCGGCAAACGGATCTTTACTGGGAGCAAGAGGCAATTCAGGGGTTATTCTATCCCAACTTCTGAGAGGTTTTTCGGAGGGTTTGAAAAACAAAAAAGAATTCAACACATATGTGGTGGCTCATGCCCTGAAATCAGCTTCGGACACGGCCTACAAAGCTGTCATGAAACCTGTTGAGGGAACGATTCTCACCGTTGCAAGAGAATCAGCTGAAAAGGCTTTGGAAATATGTGAACAGACTGATGATTTTAGTGAATTTCTTGGCATTGTCATTGAACAGGCTAAAGACGCCCTAAGAAGGACTCCCGAGATGCTTGATGTTCTAAAACAAGCAGGCGTAGTAGATGCGGGAGGTCAAGGATTTGTGTACTTATTGGAAGGCGCATTGTTCTATCTCAAGGGTGAGAGAATTGAAGATCTGGTTATTGAAAGCTTTGAGATTAAGGATACAGCTGATGAAATCAGCCATTTTTCCAGGGAAGAGGACATTATTTTTGCATATTGCACTGAGTTTATTATCAACAAGGCAACAGTTGAACAAGAAGACTTTTTGCGTATTATAGAAAACAAGGGAGATTCCATTGTGTGCGTCAAAAATGACGATCTGATAAAAGTTCATATGCATACAAATGATCCCGGATATATTTTAGGAAAAGCAGGAAAATACGGAGAACTGATCAATATTAAGATCGATAACATGAGGCAACAGTTCAGAGACAAGCAAAAAGAGGCATTGAAGAGAGAATTTAAACGAGATACATTTATTGCAATCGGCATGGGTGAAGGCATCAAAAAAATATTTGAGGATCTTGGAGTTGATGTCGTCATAACAGGCGGACAAACAATGAATCCCAGCACTGAGGATATTCTAAATGCCGTAGAGTCGGTTTATTGCGACAATATATTTATTTTCCCAAACAATAGCAATATTATTTTAGCTGCCAATCAAGCAAAAGAAATATCAAACAGAAATATTTTCGTCATACCGACCAAAACAATACCCCAAGGGATATCAGCAATGCTGGTATATGATGAAACGGCAGATCCAATGGAAAATGTTGTTGCAATGAATGATGCCATACTCAATGTGAAGACAGGTCAGGTGACTTTTGCTGTCAGAGATACTGTTATCAACGAGGTGGAAATCAAAAAGGATGATATTATAGCATTGTACGACAGCAATATAGTCTGCAATGGAAATGATGTTGCAAAACAGACTCTTGAGCTTGTATTCAAAATGGTGGAAGATGAAGATAGCTTGATTACAATCATATATGGAAAAGATGTTGATGAACAAGCTGCTAAAGAGGTGGCGGACAAGATTTCTGAAGCCTATCCAGACTATGACGTTGAAGTGATTGACGGTGGACAGCCGTTGTATTACTATATTATTTCTGTTGAGTAATATTAAGCATTATGTTAATCGGAATATCTTGTAAGATTAGATATGCTGTTGATATAATGCTTTTTGATTTGAGGTATTCATGTATAAAAAATTGACTGATCTACCAGGAATAGGACCTAAGACTGCAGAGAAATTGAATAAATTGGATATCAAAACGATAGAGGATTTGTTAAGGCATTATCCCTTCAGATATGAGGATAGAAACCATATACTGGCTGTCAAAGACCTGTCTAGCAATAAAAAAAGCCTGATTCGAGTTCGAATTGATATCAGTACGCTCAAAAAAAAGTATGCAAAGGGTAAACGGATTATTGAAGTCAAATGCTTTGATGATACGGGCTCTATACATGTGGTTTGGTTCAACCAACCCTACATTTACGATAAAATCAGTAAAATGGATGATTCTCTTCTATTTGGCACCGTTAAAGATTTCAATGGAAGAAAATTTTTGACCAATCCTGAAATTATTGACATAAGCCAAGAAAAGAGAAATAAGGGTTTTACACCAATTTATAACCTTACGCAAGGGTTGAGCAATAACTTTTTTAAAAAAGCAACCAGCGACTATTTTGAGAAATATTCGGATAGCATTGAAGATATCATACCTGATTATCTAATACAAAAATACAAATTGATCAGGAGAAAAAATGCAATCCAATGGATGCATTTTCCACCAACAGAAAAGCACTACCAAAAGGCCAAGATAACATTGGCTTTTGAGGAATTGCTCATTCTTCAATTGGGGCTGGCAGCATTAAAAGCACAAAAGTCAACAGAAAAAGGAACCCATTTCACTTATCAGAATGAAATAGACAAGTATTTGGAAATAATTCCATTTGAACTGACAGGTGATCAGC
>DMAP01000211.1 GCA_003446975.1 Clostridiales bacterium
TCTATGGATTTTCGTTACAGTATCAATTTTTTTTTGAATTTTGGTGGTTTTTTTACTTTATTTACAGTGTTACCCGGGTAACTTTGGCATATACTTGACTACTTTCCATACTTTTCATTGGATTCCAGTTCTCCTAGGTGCTGAAACTTTTCGATGGAGATTAATTATGTGCAACCTGCTGACAAACTACCCTTCTTGGATTATAAAAAGAAAGATCTTTATTAAGCCAAAGATCTTTCTTTTATTGAATTCTCCTATAACCGTCTGCTTTGTTGCTAATTTCCAAGAACCCCTAATTCATACAAAACACTGACATCCAGATCCTGAGTTTGCATGACTACCTTATCTAGTGTAACTGTACTCCCTGTTTGTACAAGAGCAAGGTCAGCAATATCGAGTGTAATAACATTTGTTGCAAAAATGGAAGCTGGACCATAGACAGATTTCTTGATATATGCAGAAAAGGCAGCATAATGTATGCTATCCAAATTAATTCGATCTATGGTTACAGTTGATAAATCTTTACTTGCAATTCCAATATTTGCATCAACAATCTTCAAATTAGTAATGGTGATAAAACTTTTCTCACCCGCTGAGACACCTTTATCCGTGATCAATGTCATGAAGGAATCATTGATCGTGACTTTGGATCCGCTCACATCAACCGCATCCCCGCCGATAGAAGAGAAGCTACAGTTTTGAATGCTGCCATCAGAAAAATCGGTATCCAGTGCATCTGCCTCGGTATTTGTAAACGTGACATAACTCATTACATAATCGCTATGAATCAGATTAAGGGCATCTTCCCCCTGGTGATTCGAAAATTGTGTCTGAAATAATGTTACCGGACTCTCATAGAATGTGACGCCGCCTGTTAATACCCAGCCATCCCTTTGTATACCACTTGTTCTCTCAATCAGTACATTTTCGAGGGAAGAAGGCTCCACAGCGGATAACACAACCAGCCCCCCCCAATTCTCCCTAATGGGCAAAAAACGAATAGGCTGACTTTCTGTACCATTAGCGTGTATCTGATTTCCTATAAGGAATATTGCATTCTCCTCAAATCGCAAAGTTACACCCGGTGGAACGATGATTTTATACTGGACTGGAATAATCAAATCATCTTTCACTTGCCAATCACCCGGAAGGATGAACAGAGTATCCTCATCGATTTTATTGATAAACGCATGTTTGCCAAGTTCTATCTCAGCATCAGAAAATAACAAAGCTGGACGCTGTTCAAGAGAAACTCCAGATTCTCCCACTAGGATGGGTATCTCATATACTCGAGATGAGCCAGATATTTGAACGTGAGCAGTTATGGTCGCATTTTCATCTTGAGACAAGGAATCTGCTATATCTTGTGAAATTGGAATTGATAAATTCAACTTTGGAGAATCAATTCCTTTTTGCCCATTAACATACATAATCTCGGGATATTCAAGGTCACTTAATACTTCTCCAGAGTTGGAATATTCACGAGCATCATAGAATATAACCTCATCTCCGATTTGAATTTCCACGCCAATTAATTTTACGGGTAGAATCATCAGATTTTTGATTTTTATCCTTAACACAGAATCTCCAATCCCTCCATCCAGCGAAAATCGACCAATGACCGGGAATGCAGGGTTTATCTGATCGTGAAGAAGCACTCGACGTTGTTCAAGAAAATTCCAGGGGATAGAAATCATCTCCTCACCATACTCTTCCCGCAGAGCAGGTATGTACCGAGTCATTCCATTTTGTAATTGCCTTTTGATTTTCTCAGTGTACCCAGGTTGTGTGATTCGCTCCAATTCGGCTGCATAAGCCCGACGGAGTTGGGGATTATCAAAAAAAGTCTCATTTCCAAACACATTTGCCAAATGATTGGAAAGATATTTACCACTATCTCCATCATATCCAATCGGTTCAATCAAGGAGGTGATGGGATTATAGTAGTACCGCAAATTATGCCAATAAGCTGCATGATTTGCACCCCATAAGTCAGTGATTGCCAGAAGACGTCCGAATTTTTTTAAATCAAATACCTTGTCCGCAGACAAATCCCCATTAATATATCCTTGTAAAAGTGCAATAGCTGTCTCAGCTTCAGCATTCAAGGTGGGATTTTCTGAAACAGTGTTGCTCTGGAAAACTGTTAATTCGGCTTGTTCATTATTCGTTACCATGAATAGTCCATCTTGGCGTGCCGAATTGTAGATTTCCATGCTTTCTTCCATAAAATTTGCACGGTTTATCCATAAGGCTTCTTCATCAAACCGCAGTATAATCCCCTGTCTTTCCTGTTGGGACTCCAATAATTCTACATTGAAACTTTCTTCATAAGCGTAGATGCCCATCTGTTGTCCGTTCTCAACAACATTGATAAATCCATAGCGTGTGGTCAGTACGTCTTCCAACATTAGATGTTGATGATAAGCCCACTCATATAGAAAATTACGAGCTTCCGGAGCTTGAATTGAGAATTTTGTCATTCCCAAAATCTGACCCTCACCCTTTGCATGAATTCGGTAAGACCATTTAGTATTCACCAGATGGTCGATCCAATCCCCTTTCAGTCGGAGATCTACTTTTATTTGATTTTGTTGGTTGAGATTCGCATGTGCCGGAACAAAATCCAAATCATTCGAGAGCAGGATACCTGTCTTATATGATTGAGTTCGTTTGTCCAGAATTTTTTGATAACTACCAAATGGAATATCAAGGAAAAGCGTATCCAATTGGTTTTCTTTTATAAGATATGACTCGTTTTGAAATTGTTGATTAAAAAATGTAACCCAATAATTTTTTCCCCTGAGCAGATAATTCTCAACAGTAGGCTTATCAAAATATAATACCCCCATCAAAGCACTTATAATCATCGAGATAACTAAAATAATGCACAATACAAACAAGTCCCAAAACGGGATTTGCTTTTTACCAGCCAACAACATTTTAGATTTTATCTGCATTGATCACCCTCTGAAAATCCATGAGACAAGATATTGAATTATAAATCTATTGTTAATGATCTAAGTTTGAATTATGAATATTTACGAATTTGCGGATTATTCTTCCTAAACAAATAAAGTCGACACCTAAATATAGACCTTTTCTGTCAGAAAATCCTTAATGGTATTGTAGGCATAATTTCACGGAATACCCAAGTCATGCAAAAATCCGACATCCAGATCGTGAATTTGCATGACAACCTCTTCTAAAGTAAACGTATTCCCCATTTGTATGAGAGGTCCAACAATGTCCAATATCCCAGGAAATAGGGGGGGAATATAGATGTATTCCACGTACCCTTGATAAAGAAATACTACTGCAATGCGACCCACTGTTGCTTTTTGCAGATATACCCACCTAAAGGCTGAAAAGATGCGATTACTCTGCCATTCTCATCCATCTCCAATAATACCCAGGAAGGGCCGCCATTCATCGAATTCGGACCAGATGAACCAGGATTA
>DMAP01000205.1 GCA_003446975.1 Clostridiales bacterium
TATAGGAACTGATCCGTATCTTAGCTCTTTTTCCAAGATTGAGACCTTGCAGTGCAATGGTTCTATCTCAACAGCATAGCCAGGTAACAAAGCGACAGGCAATGATCCTCCGCCAATCATACCGCTTGACTCAATCACTTTAGCTTCAAATCCCACCCCATCTATGACAAGTTTTTCCATAAGTGATTCGGCTCTTTTTCTAAGAATCTCTTTTTTTTCTGTGATCATTCGCAGGGTCGGAATTTTTTCAAAAGCCTGCTCTTCTTTCAGATACATTCTTAAAACACTCTCCAATGCCGCCAGGGTAAACTTGTCTACTCGCAATGCTCTTGCAAGTTGATTTTTTTTCATTTTTTCAATCAATTGTCTTTTCCCGACGATCAAACCCGCCTGAGGACCACCTAGCAGTTTGTCCCCACTGAATGTAACAACATCAATGCCCTTTTCAACGGATTCCCTTACTGTCGGTTCATGGGAAATGCCAAAGGGTCTAAAGTCCACCAAAGTTCCGCTTCCCAGGTCTTCAATCAGTGTGATGTCCCTAGTTTTTGCCAACTCAGACAGTGATTCTATGTCAACGCTTTCTGAAAATCCAACAATGGCATAATTGCTGGTGTGGACCTTCATAATTGCTCCGGTATCATCGGTTATGGCTTTCTCATAATCTGAAATCCTTGTTTTGTTTGTCGTACCGACTTCAATAAGTTTGGCGCCACTCATCTTCATCACCTCAGGTATCCTGAAGCTACCTCCAATCTCAACGAGTTCACCTCTTGAAACAATCGTGTCCTTATTTGATGAAAATGTGTTCAATGCAAGCATAACAGCAGCGGCGTTGTTATTGACTACCATAGCGGATTGGGCACCAGTCAACAGACACAACAAGGATTCGACAATACTGTGCCGTGAACCTCTAGTTCCATTGGCCAGATCATACTCCAAATTTGTGTAACCGGTAAGAATGTTTCTGATTTCATTGAAAATTTCATCTGAGAGAATTGACCTCCCTAGATTTGTATGGACGATGACACCCGTGCAGTTGATTAGTCTCTTGAGATTCCCCTGTCTAATCTGATCCAGTTTTTTGATAATTGTTGACTCAATTGTATCTATTGTGTACTCGATCAAGCTCAAATCATCATTCATGTCTATAAGATTCCTTAATGAATCAAGCTCTTGTCTGACAATGCTTAACAGATATGCTCTGTCCAAAACGTCTTCAAAACGTCGGACTGAATCCTTTGCCAGTATGGTATCGACTTTGGGAATCAATCTGTATAACTTGTTTTTCTCCATTTCATTCTCCATTATAGCAATTCTATTCTGTAACCCTTGTTTTCCGAGACTTCTCCTATAACAACCAGCTCAGGATACTGTCCCAAAATGGTTGCGTTATCCTTTGGAACCGACATCATTAAACCGCCTGATGTCTGTGGATCGAAGCATATGTCTGCGATGGCCTGTTCGAAATAGCCATTATCTTTTATATTGCTTGTATAGAACGATCTATTCTTATAGGCTCCTCCCGGTATCAAGCCCATGGAAGCGTAATCCATCGCACCGTGAATCACCGGTATGCAGTTCATTTTAAATGTTATGGTTACATCACTGTTTTCCGCCATCTCCACAGCATGCCCAAACAACCCAAATCCGGTAATGTCAGTACAGGCATTCGCATTCATTTTAACAGCAGCCTCTGAGGCGGTATCATTAAGTCTTGTCATGACTTCAACTGCTGAGATGTATGACTTCCCGTCAGCCATGTCACCCTTGAGTGCGGTATTGATTATTCCAGAGCCCAATGGTTTGGACAATATGATTAGATCTCCGGGCTTTGCGCCGCTGTTTGTCAGAATTTTATCACAGTCTACAAATCCCATAACCGACATGCCATATTTCGGTTCCTCATCTTCTATGGAATGACCTCCTGCAAGGACCGCTTTGGCTTCTTTCACCTTATCGGCACCACCTCTTAGAATATCTGATAATATCTCTGGTGACAGACAGCTTGGAAATGCAACAATGTTAAGTGCGAGCACCGGTTTTCCTCCCATGGCATAAACATCGCTGAGGGCATTTGTCGCTGCTATTTGTCCAAAGGTATACGGATCATCAACTATAGGGGTGAAAAAATCCAATGTTTGAACAATGCATAGATTTTCATTTGCTCTATAAACTGCGGCATCATCCGCTTTTCCCAAACCGACCAACAGATTATCGTCTTTGAAAACTGGTATTTTGCTCAAAACTTGAGCCAAGGTCTCAGGACCTATTTTAGCCGCTCATCCAGAACTTTTTGTCATTTGTGTAAGTCTAATCTTATCAATTGACATATATTTCACCTCTTCTTATGTTTTAATTGACTGTAATCAACTCTTTCATGTCTGCGAACTTCCCGGAAGCAATCCCAGACACATTCATTATTTCCTCGATTGTTTCAAATCTCTTTCCATTCCTGTAATCTATGATTCGCAGAGCAAGAACCTCACCGATTCCTGGTAAAGATTCTAGCTCTTTTTGACTGGCTCTGTTTATATTGACCTTTTGGTCGGTTTCAGGACTTTTGATTGTTGGTTCTTCAATTATAGGAGACTCATAGAACTCGTCTATTTCCGGTATATAGATTTTCTGCTTGTCCAGCACCACATCCGCACGATTAAGATATTTTGTGTCAGCATTGGACTTCAGTCCCCCAGCTGCGTCAATGAGGACGTAAAGCCTTGTCCCTTGTTCAACCATGAATACTCCGGGGTTGTTGACCGCACCATCTATATCCACGTAAATCATCTTATTGGAATCATCAGACGGGTCTTCCAATGCGTTTTCATTTGAATCATATGTAGAATCATCAGCATTGGAATCTTCCTCCGGATTCGTGTGGGTGTCTTGATTGCTATGCAGCGCTATTAACATGCCGTCGCTTTGCATGCTGTTGTAATAGAAATAAAATGCCCCGGCTAAAAGTATTAAGGCTATGGTTATGATCGACTTTTTGCTCAGATATTCCATAAGTACCTCTCTAGCATTTTAATCTATCATAACAAAAAAAACAAAAACTTACAATTTTAATCAATATTTGTTATACTATTTTTGGCGTTGATTTGGAGGAGCACATGAGAAAAACACTTGCAGCGATTTTTTTACTGGTAGCTATTTTTAGCAATATGAGCGTCTATGCCATCAATAATCTGGACTGTGACGCTTCAATCTTGGTAGATGCGGAAACAGGCAAAATATTGTTTGAGCAGAATGCACAAAAATCAAAATACCCTGCCAGTCTTACAAAACTAATGACGGCAATTGTGGCTTTGGATATGAAGAAACTTGAAGATATAATGGTTGTAGATGATTTAACACCATTTACAATAGATGGCAGCCATATTGCTTTGGAGCCGGCTGAAGAGGTTAGCTTTGAACATATGCTCAATGCTTTGCTTATCGCTTCGGCAAACGACGTCGCTGAAGTAATTGCCATCAACTGCAGCGGTACAATAGAGGCATTTGTTGATAGGATGAATCAAAAGGCCGTCGAAATCGGGATGGCCAACACCAACTTCGAAAACCCGCATGGCCTGCATGATCCCAATCATTACTCAACAGCAGAGGATCTTGCCAAATTGGCTGTTTTTGCGTACCGTAATGATCTTATTAGAGAAATAATCCAAAAGAGAAACTATATCATCCCACCAACGAATATTAAAAAAGAAGAACGTTATTTGAACAACAGCAACCGATTATTATATGCGGTGGGATATGGAAATCAGGTGTTGATAGATGGATTCTACGTTGACATCAAATATGAAGGTGCTACAGGTATGAAAACAGGTTATACACCAGAAGCGCAAAGCACTTTTATAGGCTCTGCCGAAAGGGGCGACATATCACTGATATCTGTGGTGCTTGATGGCTATGTCACAAATGTGTATAGTGATACAATCAAACTTCTCAATCACGGATTCAAGAATTTCACTAAGATAGAACTGATTGGAGATAAGACTTATTATAAGAACACAAAAATAGAAAATGCTACAATCAAAGAAATGCCATTGATCACAAAAGACGGTCTAAGCGTCCTAATCGAGAATGGTATGGACGACAAAATCACGGAAGACGTCAGTTTGTATTCCTTGGTACCACCAATTAAAAAAGACACAGTGGTAGGCTATATCGAATATAAGGCAAATAACGTTTCATTGGGCCAGGTAGCGTTGATCACGCCGATACAAATTGATTCTGTTGAAAAAGGCCAATCGGTCAGTTATGAAGTTAGCCCGATAATCAAGACAGTTCTTCTTGTCATCGCAACTCTCATTCTTCTGATTTTTTTCCTGAGACTTTTCAACATGTTGCGTCTCTATCGTATCAGAAAAAACAAAAAAAAGAGAACAGGCATTTAAAGCCAGTTCTCTATCCCATATTTTTCAATATTTACTTCATTTCCATCAGCCCACAGCTGTTCCAGTTTATAAATCTTTCTTTCATCCTTGTGGAAAATATGGACTATAATATCGCCATAATCCAGAAGTATCCATTTTTTTGTATTGAAGCCCTCTTTATTCATGGCGTGTATTCCGATTTCCGACATCCTTTTTAAGACCTCTTCTGCAACTGCCTCTGCTTGTCTTTCATTATTGACAGAACAGATGATGAAATAATCAGTGAAGGTTGTTATTTTCGAGATGTCTATAACGCTGAATGCGTAACCTTTTTTTTCCGAACATGCTTCAAGTATTGTTTGGATTTGCATTTCTGTTTTATTCAAATATTTCCTCCTAGATCTAATTATTATTTTTCAGCCATTCAATGGCTTCGATTGTGTTTTTGTCTATTCCTATGTCTGTTCTTTTTAAAAAATCCAATGTCTGTTCCAGTGATAGCAACAGTGCACCATTTAAATCCACCATAGCCAATTCTCTTATCTGTGCCAAACCCTCATAATCTCTTTCCGGCTCTATGGCGTCAGCTAGATATATGATTTTCTCGATATCAGTCATTTTCTTTCTTCCGGTTGTATGGAATCTAATGGCTAGTAGAATATCTACATCCTCTATTCCGTACTCTTCCGATGCAATGAACCTACCGAGAATTGAATGTTGGAGATTGGGGTTATGGCATGTCTGATTACCCAGTATTATACCATAAGATTGCAATTTTTCTAACACAAGATAACTCTCTTTCAATCTTCCGCAATCATGTAGGAGTGCTGCCTTATATGTTTTTTCCTTGGAGACACGGTGTTGCTGTGAAAGTGTCATGGCAGTCTCAACAACTCGAATTGAATGATTAAATCGCTTGATGCCTATAGACTTAATCAGCTTTTCCCTTATATCTGTTTCTCTCATTTTTCACTCTGTGTAAAGTTTATTTTTGATAATATATTGTTCTACTGTTTCCGGCAAAAGATATTTGATTGGCTTGCCGGATGCTATTCGTTTCCTGATATCTGTGGAGGATATCTGAAGCTGAGGCGCATTTACAGCGTATATCTCTCCGTTGTATCTATCAGCTAATTCTCTGAGTTTTACGTCCAGATTTTCTATTATATAACCAGGTCTATTGACTGCGATAAACGTGAAGATTTTCATCATCCCCTCAGGGTCTTTCCAGGTAGCCAGATCCAGAACAGCGTCGGTACCCGTTATAA
>DMAP01000330.1 GCA_003446975.1 Clostridiales bacterium
ATCTACTATCAGGTCTCAGCTACAATTTTTGACGAAAAAACCAGAGAACGGGAATTGCGCCCTCTTGAATTGATTTCTGATAATTATCCAAAATATATACTAACAATGGATCGAACCGCTTTCGATGACTATGCTGGAATCAGGATAAAAAACATCATAGACTTTTTACTTGAGTAGTTAGTATGTGATATATTTCAATAATTCTACCGCTGCCCTACCTTTTCCCTATAAGCGTTTTTCATTGCCAAGTTATTGGTTTTGATCATAACGGCATAATTTGTTCTCGCTTTTAATCTTACTCATTATTGTTCACCTCAAGCTTCAAAAAACAAAAGGAACCGTCCCTTTTGTTTTTTGAATCAGTTCCAACCAAACAAACGCTCAACTGCCTTCTTCACAAAGTCCGGATCATACTTCCTATATCCTTGCTCTTCAGCCCATAGCTTGAAGTTTTCGTGATCCTCGTCTTCCTGGTCAGACATGATGTATAGAAAATTCTTGTATCCGGACTCGCTTCCCACATCTTCCGGTGGGGTGTCTCCAGATCCATCCACAAAAACAGGATGGTTACAGTCAAAATCATCTATCGTTCTTTCTACCTCTATATAGTGCTGCCAATTGTCTCCAAAATCATAGGTATACTTCGCATGCTCAAAGGGTATCTCTGACAACTTCAGACCATTCTCCCATACCATCTCCAACTCATCAGGATAATCAAAAGCATATTCATCACTGACAATGTTAAGCGTCGGAATGTATCCTTCTCTGTGGAAACTGGGATGATTAATCATAGACATATTGACTGGTTTTTGATCTCTATAGACAAAAAATTGATGCAAATGGCAATCCTGCCATCCGAAAGCCTTCTGCAACACATTATGCAATACAGTATAAGTCGTATTCATTGGGACTATCAACCGCCTCCAGACATCAAAATCATCCAGATCCAAAGTCACCTTCAGTACAACTGCGTTGCATTTGATGATTGGTTCGCCAAATAGCGCTTCCAGATTCTTGTGAAACTGCTGAACCGGTACCAAATATTCTTGACTTCCTTTCCCTGCACTGACTAACATCCTACTGATACGCATACTTAAAGGTGATTGGATTATTTTATCGTCAATCAACAGATCATGGAACTGATGGACCCAATCCGCAATACGATTGAGCCTGCTGGTAGATGACCTGTCATCGGTAGTGGAAAAAGATATCTCGCCAGCTTGTTGGAAATACGCATCAATAATGTCTTCGTTAATACATTCATCTTCAAAGATCTCAATCATAGCCCTGAATATCAATTTGTCAATATTTGATAAGTCCTTTTTCTTCAATCCGTACAACACAATCACATATCTGTTCAAATCATTTAACAATATGACAGTCTTTCTATGATTGACTGTCACCACATTGGCATGCCAGGAAAACAACGGCGATTCCTGATGGTCCTTTGCAACCTTCACATCCAATGTATCCAATAATTTTTTTGTGCATTTGATCAGCATAATTTTTTCTCCTCTGCTTTCATTAAAACTCACTTTGTTTTAGAGCTATAGAATGTCATTGTATTTGGTCATAAGAGACCACCTATATAGATGATTTACACCTATTAGGGGCATAATCTGATTATACTATTGGTGGCGCTCAGCATGGAAAAGATGGCTCTATTTTGTGAACAAACTTGCTCTATTCTATGGAACAAGTTCCCCTATCATATGGTTGTATGTAGGCACTTCTTCGGCATTCGGTAATCAACTCTTTCCATTCAGAGACTATTACTTGATGATCGATACTTCTCATATCCATACGAGATCATTCTGAGACTTTTAAAGTGTTTTCAACACTTGTGCTTACTCTAAAAGTGCTACATTATGACCTACTGTCTCATGTTATCAGACGGGATTAAATATATCTTTAATGAGTGTTTACCACCGGTTCTTATGTTTCAATTTTTCTGGGACTTTTTCATTTTAGCTTGACAGAATTAAACAAACACAGGGAGCGAAGTTTATTTTCGCTCCTTATGTTGGGTTCGATAAAAAACATTTAAAGGATGAATCCAGATCTTACCCTTATCCAACCGACGATATATTGGATATTTACTTCTTGTTGGTCAAACTCTTAAAGATAATAATGCTTATTGTTTTCACAGTGTAAACGTACTTCTTCTACCCAGTTCGCATACCAATGCCAATATTTATTAGCAACCATAGTTCCATAATTATATTTAGGGTTCTTTGCATCCTTAGACTGCCAAAGTTTAATAAAATGATGGATATTAAACTTCGGATAGTTTTTTTGCATTTCATCAACAATTTGCGTAGGAAGATACTTCTTTTTTTCACTTTCTTTCAAAACGTAATACTGTTGGCTTATACCTTTTGCTAACTCTGTTTCAGGTTTTATAAACTCAATAACCTTATCAGCTTGTCCTCTATGGTTAACTAGTTTCGGAGTAAAGATAACTCTATAAGCAAAGTGAGGATTATTATATTCTTCTTCGGTCAGTTGACTATCGTATGAAACTACATATGAGTGGATATTTGCAGGCAAGTCTTTATACTCCATAAGAATATCCTTTTGCTTATCCGTTATCGTTGAAAATTGCAAACTAAAAGACAAATTATCTTCAATTGAGTGTTCAACTCCAAATAATTTTTTAATATATTCATTGTAGTTTAACGCACATGATTGAAATCTAGCACTTAATAAATCATCAATCCTTTTAGTCATCTGATGCTCAATTTCATGTCTAAGCCCAATAAGAAATTTCAAATTATTAGTTGTATTTCTATCAATCGGTGAATTGTAATCATTCAAGCATCTTTCAAGTTCCCAATACTTATAGGCTCCATTCTTAGTCTTATCATACACCTTCTTCTTTCTATTTCTTGATAATTGAAAATATCTATAGTCAATTTCTTTATTGCGAAAAAATGCATGAAGCATATAAGTCCAAGCGATAATCATCAAAACAATATATGTCTCAGATTTAAACTGTATATTAGGGTTGTTATAAACTTGAATAGCCGTAAGTGCAGATTCTTTAGATTTCTTTACAAGCTCCCTCTTAATTGATTGAACTTTTTTTCTTGCCACATCTTCACCTCACTTCTTTTTTAACTCTGATTAATTATACAGATCAAACAGTCTTTTTAGCTCTTATGCTGAAAGGATAATCCTTTTACTGATACCAGCATTGATTGCTCTTTGCCATTAACTAAAACATTTCCATTTGCCAACAAGGCCCCTTCACTTTCTCCTCACTTGGCTGCATTAAAACTCCAACTTTTATTTCATCTTTGCTAATAGAAATTCTGATATTAGTCCAATACCTTCAATAGCTACTTTGGCCTCTTCATCTGTAACGTTAGTCAAAAATGGTCTACCGTGTCCAGTTCCTTCTTTGTTCCTCAATTTATTAATTGAACATGCAAATTCGTAAAGTGCCCTCTCAACTCTTTTTTGAGCTTGCTCATTAACCTGCTGTTCATCACTTGAAGTTGCTAGACCTAATGCAGTAAAAGTCTGTCCAAGTAATGTTGGAAAATTTGTTTGAGTTTGAATAGCACCCCATTTTTCCATTATAATATGAGTAGCTACTGCTTCCATCAAATCTTTACCCGTGCCGACCAATAAAGCTGCATCCTCGCTTCCCTTTATAGCTCTTTTAGCATAAGCTTTCAATGCTATATATTTTTCTACTGAATTAAGATTTTCTAAGACGACCGTGTTTATGCTTCCGTCTTCTGACAAAGAATAACCCTCATTTTTGAATACATCAATCATGTTAGCTATAGAGTCTTCGCCAATAAAATTTGGAGATGTTGATCTAAATCCACCTACAGATCTAACTAAATTCAAAAGGTAACAAACTAATTTTTCTCCAGCCTGTTGGTCATTCTCAATAGCCCAATATAATACTGCTTTTACCCTTTTTGCTTTGCCGACAGGATTACCTTTCTGTTTTGGGTCTGCCTCCAATAGCCCTGCTCTTTTAAACTCATATTCTATATCACTATGACTTGGCTCTCTTGTATCACATAGTGCATCATCAACCATTTTTGAAATAGCAATAGCAATAGAATCATTTAATGGTAACTTATTCATGCATACACCTCCATTTCATTTTTACTTATATTGGCATTAGGCAATTGACTCTAACCCTACCTATCCTATTGTTATCCTTGTATCTTACAATTACTTCACCACAGAAATCGTCAGTAAAGCCAAGTATTTCTACAATCCTTCCATTATTCATGCGATCTTTCTTATTGGCTGGCTTAGCATGCACTACTTTATAAAACCTACTTACTTCCAATAAAACATCTATCTGTTCATACCCTGTATTATGTCTAGTCTTTATAGGTTCATAAGAATTTATTTTTTTCCTATATTCCATTATGACCTCCTTGTGCATAATTTCGATTTGTAAACTTAAATGAAAA
>DMAP01000327.1 GCA_003446975.1 Clostridiales bacterium
ATTGAATGCATTTAGATTAGTCAGTAAAATATTTCCAACCTCGCCATCTTTAACTGACTAATCTAAATGCATTCAATATGCCTCTAATCAGGTATCAGATTAAGGACTGTGGTGCGATCAAACTCGGTGGTTCCAGCAAATCCGAAAATAGAGATTTAATGATATCCATAGCGGGTCGTGACAACGACTATTTATTTACCCCTGAAGGTGGTAAGTACCACTTATTCACAGTTGCAGGTGACGCTAACTTCATTAAGAAAAAGGTCATTCAATTCCAATGGCATCAAAAATCTTTGGATCATATTCAGATAAAGTATGTCCCTAAACCTGATGTTGAATGGACTGAAGAAGACAAAAGAGAATATACAAAACTGGTAAAAGAAAAATTCCAATCCAACTCTATCAGATTGGAATTCATCGCTGTCAATGAACTGACAAAGCACCGTTCGGGGAAGGTTCAACGGGTTATTAATGATTTAATCAATCTTTAAGAATGCTCTTCTCGTGATGCCTTATACGCAAGATATCGGGCTTTTCCCTCTTCATACAACTTTTTGTCCTCTTCTGTGACCACTTCTAAAGGAGGAACAGGTACGGGTTTCCCGTTTTTATCGATTGCAACAAGAGTGAAATAAGACGTTAACGCCACCTTTAAAGGACTATCTGCATCAAGGTCGTCAACCAAGACTGTTACCATGACCTCCATGGAGTGTTTTCCCACATAAGTCAAACGACCTTCACAGATTACCAGATTTCCAATGCTGATAGGAATGTGAAACTCCATTTGGTCGACTCTGGCGGTTGCAATAAAAGTTCTGCAATGACGGTGTGCTATGATGCCTGCTGCATTGTCCATCATCTTCATGATCTCCCCGCCGTGGATCTTACCGTAAGTATTGGACTGAAAAGGTTGCATCAGATTGCTGATAGCCACCTCTGATTGTTTTGCTCTAAAAGGTTCTTTCATATATTGTGCCTCCATATTATTCATTTTTCGTTCAATATATTATTATAGCATCATATTGCATTTTTACAAAACTAGGATTATAATATTTTTTGTCAGTATGTCGGGGTGTGGCTCAGCTTGGTAGAGCGCTTGGTTCGGGACTAAGAGGTCGAAGGTTCAAATCCTTTCACCCCGACCATAAGTAAAAAAAACAAAAGGGACGGTTCTTTTTGTTTTTTGTTTTACTCTTCATTCCCTTCCCAGAACCTAGTCAAAACCCTCCCCATATCCTCAAGATTATCCACCTGGTTCCAATGTTGCCAACTCTCTGGAAAAAGCTGCTGATAGCGCTTCTGAGACCAACGGTCATCCACTAGAACGACGCATCCCTTGTCATTTTCTGTTCTGATCACCCTGCCTGATGCCTGAAGCACCTTGTTATATCCTGGATACATATAGGCGAATTCGTACCCCCGCCCATACAGCCTGTCATAAGCATCTTTAGTCAGATCGCTTTGAAAATTGATTCGAGGTATCCCAACACCCAATATCATGGCACCAATTAGACTCTCTCCTGTTAAGTCAATTCCTTCTGATAATGTGCCTCCAAGGACAGCAAACGCCACAATTCCCTGTTCAGTGTTGAAAGTCGAAATGAATGCCAGATTCTCACTTTCCTTCATATCAGGTCTTTGCAACCTTATATCATGATTATCATTGCAACTTGAGTAATACTCATAAACATCCTTCATAAAACTGTATGATGGGAAAAATATGATGTAATTACCTTTTTTTATTTCAATAAATCGCTTGATAAGGCTGCAGATTTCAGGGATATTCCTCTCCCTGTCGCCATATCTTAAAGATATTCCTGTATGAGTCAGCAATTTGAAGTTGTCTTTGGGGAATGGGGACCCGAACCTTGATGCATGATCATCCTTAGTCCCACCGAGAACATTCACATAGTATCTCAAGGGTATCAGAGTAGCCGAAAACAACACAACAGCCATAACTGAGGCGTGTATTTCAGCCAGAATGTTGGATGGATTCATGCAGTAAATCTTGATTCTAAAATCTCCACCTTTTTCCACATAGCAGCAAAAATCGGGACTGTAGCGCTCGGATATGGATATGAACGCCCAAGCCCTGAAGTATAGGTCTAAAACCTCCTTGTGGTGCTTGTTGCCCTTGTTTTTTCCTAACCATTCATCCAACACACTGGTCATGGTTCTTAGTTTGTTTGGCAAAGACTCAGGCAAATCTATGATTGTAGTGCCTTCTTTATCCATTTCCTTCGAAAGATCCAGCAGAAACTTATTGATACCTCGTATAGACTTGTATACTTTTTTCCAACTATCCTTTAACGGTCTTGAAACCTCCAAAAACTCGCTTCGAACAAGGTCCGCCGAATACATCTCTCTTGCTCTATCAGGCAGATTATGTGCCTCGTCAACTAAAACAACTGTTTTGACTGATTCCTCTCCGAACCCTCTTCTTAAGGCTACTCTTGGATCATAAAAATAATTGTAATCGCAAATTGTCACATCGCTATAGAGGCTTATTTCCAGCGTCAGTTCGAATGGGCAAACTTGGTGTTTTTTGGCGATGTTTTCGATGATATCTCTTGAAAACAGATTATAGTCTTGTATCGCATCATAGAGAGCCCCATTGATTTTGTCAAAGTAATTCTCCGCGTATGGGCAGTAATCCTTATGGCACTGGCATTCATCCATAAAACAGATTTTTTCCTTTGCGGTTATCAAAACGGATTTCACACGAAGACCTTTCTCCGTAATTGTCCTCATCGTATCAAAAGCAACTTCTTTAGCTGAAGATCTGGCTGTCAGATAATAGATTTTTTCAACCGAACCTTCTCCCATCAGCTTCAAGGCGGGATACAGGGTGGATATGGTCTTGCCGATGCCTGTCGGAGCCTGTAGGAATATTCTCTTGTTTTTCTTAATAGTCTCGTATACAGAGACAGCCATTTTACGTTGCCCTTTTCTGTAGGTGTGATAGGGAAAACCAAGGGTTTTGGAAGAATCCACAAACAATGAGTCGGACTGCAGCAATAGTTTCGCCCAGTCATGATATTTTTCGAGTATATCATCGGTGATTTGCTCCAGTTCCTCTTTGCCCTTAATGTGGGTTAGCACTGTTGTTTCTGATGTTTCTACATTAAAATATCTGAGTCTGACACCCATTTCAGAAAGGTCATTTAGGCACAAAAACATATACGCATACAGATAGGCCTGCCCCCAATGGACCATGCTCCCGTTCCCAATGTCTTCAGGCGAAAGGTTGGTAGACTTGATTTCATCAATATAATTCACACTGTCAAGGGTAAATACCCCATCTGCCCGTCCTGTTATCTCAAATTGGATCTCTTTGTATGGCACGATAAAACTTAGATAATACTCCTTTTGATAGCCTTGTCCTTCCAACCCCTGCAGCTTCTTGTGGACATCAATTCCCTCCAAAGCTCTGGCAGTGCTACGGTAAGTATTGTCCAAATGCCCGGATCTATAAGCGTACTCCACTATTTTTCTGACTGAAATGCTGATTTTTTCCATGATTACCTCTATCGATTCACTCCAATATTATATCATAATTGTCTGTATGAGGATGCCCTTAAATCTATGAAAAATATATTTGAATATGTGAAAATGATTTGACATCACAACTACTATGCGGTACACTATAGCCAAACTAATATGTACTGCAAGGTAGGTGTTATTATGGTCGATCGTTCTCAAATGATGCGTGGAACGTTGGAAGGCTGCATTATCAAAATCATCGGTCAGGAAGAGACTTACGGCTATGATATCGTCTCCAGACTAAAGCAATATGGCTTCACCGATGCCAAGGAAGGGACTATTTACCCGTTGTTGGTGCGCCTGGAAAAGAAAAAGCTCATCACATACATATATAAGGAATCCCCTTTGGGACCAAAGCGCAAGCATTATTACCTGACCGCTTCCGGTCATGCTTTTCTTGAAGAGTTTCGACAAGTCTGGAATGACGTTAGAGATTCTGTTGACAAAATCATGGAAGGAGAGATCAAATGAATGTCTTGAAATTACTAAAGAAAGAAAACGAAAAACAGTCGCTGCAATTGACAAGGGATGACTTTATTTTAATTAGAGATATTATGAAGAAAATGAACGTGTTCAAAATCAATAGCTATGATGCCCTGATTATTCAGCGGGATCTGATCGGTATGGCTCATGAAATGAAGCATAGAGGTACTTCTCTGACTGAAGAGATGGGAGATGGTTTCGATGGTTTTATACAGGATGTTATCCAAAATAGCCGCGGTCCAAGCTATTGGGAAATTGGACTTTCACTATTAAAAAAATTAACCTTTATAATTGCCGCATGGACTGTTTTCTTCTCATGGCTCCAAGGATGGCCTTCTGAAGTTACCTTGCCAGCGTTTATATTGATACTTATTCCACTGCAATTTTTAAACAGCAGTATCCTGCAGCCCATCTTTATTTTTGAAAAAGGTTTCAAAAAACACGTGCCAGACTTGATACTTATTGCCATCTTTACGCCTTTAATACTTCTTCATGAGAAGGGCTCTAGGTTGATGTTCCCGACCATACCCACGCTGATTGCTTTGTTTTCGGTTTATGGACTAGCCTATTGGGGCTATCAAAAGCATATGTCTAATCTAGCCAAAGAAGAGCAAAGTCTTGTTGAGGATTTGATTAGATAATTATGGTTTTCAACCTATACTTGGTGTTATAATCAATTGTTTATAAAATGTAGATAGTTTAAGGTTATAGGTTCACCTTCAAAACCTAAATACATTATATAAGGAAACCCATTATGTATAAGTGTGCATTATGCTCAGTACTGGCTTGCAAAGAAGAATCGCCGGAAAGAATACCCAAAAACTGTCCCATGAAAACGGATACCCTCATAGAAGATTGCTTTTCAGAGTACGAAACGGCCGAAAACAAGGAATTTTATATTAAATCATCAGAGATTGAGGCTGCAGGTTATTGTGAGTGGCCAAGGATAAGAGAAATTATTGAATTTTCTAAATCTATGAATTATAAGAAAATAGGCATCGCCTTTTGTCTCGGTCTTCGAAGCGAGGCAAAGATTGTTGACAGGCTTCTGACAGCAGCTGGGTTAGAAGCGATTTCCGTAATCTGCAAGACTGGAGCCATCCCCAAGGAAAGAATAGGAATACCCGATGAACACAAGGTGCGTCCGGGAACATTCGAATCAATGTGCAATCCTATTGCTCAAGCCAAGCTTTTAAATGAACAAAAAACCGATTTCAATGTTGTAGTTGGTTTATGCGTCGGCCATGATTCCATGTTTTATAAGTATTCCGAGGCAATGGTAACGACACTCTTAGCCAAGGATAGAGTATTGGCTCACAACCCCGCTGGTGCTTTGTACTGCTCCGAAGGATATTTTAAAGACAAGATCACTGTTAATGAATAGGATGTGATGGAGAAATAAACAAACAAAAAACAAAAGGAACCGTCC
>DMAP01000337.1 GCA_003446975.1 Clostridiales bacterium
CAATCCAAACGGTAAGTGCTAATAGTACCGTAAGCGCATTGAATGCAGTAATCAATACTGCTGTCATAACCAAAGATACCGAGTCACCTTTTAGTGCAGCTATTTGTGCAAACATTTCGTCAAATGGATTAAGCACCCAAATAACAGTGCAGGGTATATACCAAAGACCCCATAGTATTGCACAGAAGAGTGCCCACATGTACCCATATTTTCTTCTCTTTGCATTATCATTTCTTCTCAAGTTTTGCAGATCCAATTTAAGTTACCTCCTTTTGATTTAAGGGTAGTAGGGCTCTGCAAAATCATAATATTCGCATGAATTATACTGCTTTTACACGACCATAATTTGCAAAGCCCAGATGGATTTGCCAATCTTTAATTAGCAATCTTCCAATGCAATAGTACTATATAATCTTTTGCTAATAATTAACTAATATATAAGCTTTACTAAAAAAGGCTTATATACTTCAAAGTGCAATTGGTTTTTGCTTGGGACTTGATAGAAATGGCCTTTTACAGATAACAATTGGTCATTGAATAATCGGTGACTGAGCGCTCACTTAGGTAGAAAGTAGGTGAATTTATGAAGATAGAATCTGGACAAGAAAAATTACTTGAAAAGGGGTACTCCTCTCTCGTCTCAGTAGATGAAGATGGAACTCTGGAAGTAGTCAGAGAATGGATAAAAATGGACTTTGATCCGCTTACTCTTCTGAATAAACTCGCAGACGCAATGACAGAAGTAGGGGCAAGGTTTGAGAAGATGGAGTATTACCTGCCTCAGGTAATGATAGCTGCCGATATAATGGATGCAGCAAGTAAAAAATTAGCAAGCAAAATGAGCGCTGCTGGAGAAACAGCCACATACACGGGTACTGTAGTGATTGGTACTATTGAAGGAGATATTCACGATCTAGGGAAGAATATTGTAGCTGGAATGCTAAAGGCCTCAGGATTCAAAGTAATAAACCTTGGCAGAGATGTCCCTGTTTCAAAAATGGTTGCAAGTGCAATAGAAAATAAAGCTGATATTGTTGCAGGTTCAGCTTTAATGACTTCCACTATGCCGTATCTTGGAGATGTCGTAAAAAGGCTGCATGATATGGGAGTTAGAGATCAATGCAAAGTGATGGTTGGCGGTGCACCTATCAACCAAGAATATGCGGACAAGATTGGAGCAGACGCTTACGCATATAATGCACTAGAGGCTGTGGAAAAGGCAAAAAAAATGCTATTAAAATAAGGGGGTATCAAAATGCTGGATATGTTTGAACTATATAAGAAATCACTTGAAGGTCAGTTTGTAGAAGAAAAAGTCTTCGATAACCGCACACTCCCAAATAAACTAAATGAACTAGCCAAGGAATACGATATTGCGTTCAATTCTGCTGAAATTGTACCTCAGGACTCAACTTTGGTAGATGCAATATACAAGGCTGCATTGGATCTCATTATAGATGTTGGTATTTATAACATAAGCACAAACACTGTACTTAAATTTGATGAGTATGAGCTCAAATCGCAGATTAAACTTCTACATGGAGAGCACACCTATGGTTCTGGTAACGATAAGGTTCATGTGAAGCAAAGAAAGATGGAGGACAAAAGATCACCTGTAGTATTCGGAGGGGCAAATGGAGGCGCTGTTAATGAAGAATACTATTCCAAAGTTATGGAGTCTGCTGCAAAAGAACCTTCACTATCAGGTATTCACACGGGAGGCCTTGTTACTCTTAGAGGAATGGAAATAAAGGCAAGAACACCTATTGAGCTATTGGCTGCCAGGGCAGAAGCTCTTTGGACACGTGAAGGTATGCAATTGGCAGGAAGACCTGGAATGCCTATGGTGGGCATCATGTCATCTGTTACTGGTGAAGGCCAGATATTCGGAGATGGTCTGAACGGAATGAGGCCTGAGGATATGCATTTACTGTGTCTGCTGAACGATATGAAACTTGATTGGGATACACTAAAAAAGACAGTCAACACATCCCAAAATGGCTACACTCCAGAAGCTTGTATGTGCCCTGTTATGGGGGGCTATACTGGAGGACCTGCGACAACAACGATCGCCTGCGTCGCTGAAGCACTTGTAGGATATATGATTTTTGGAGCTGACTGCTACTCTTTATGTCCGCCGTTCAATCCCATGACCGGTGAAGGAACAAGCCCTCAAGCAACATTCGTTAATGCGCATGTAGGAGCAGCATTGAAACGAAACACTCAAGGTTTGTATAGTGTCTACACATTTCCATCTGCAGGCATGTGTACAGAGATGATGATTGAAGAAACCGCAGTTTTCGCAGGAGCTTGTACAGTATCAGGTGTAGATGTGATTTTTGGTGCTGCTGCACGCTGTGGAGCAGAAGCGGATGTATACTCTGGAATGTCTGGAAGAATCACAGCAGAAATAGCGCGTGCCTCTGCTCAGCTTAGTGCAAGTGATATGAATGAGTTCTGTGTTGACTTGGCAAAAACATATACAGACGCAATAACTTCTGGTAAAGTCCCTGAAGGTAAAAAATTCCATGAGTGCTATGATTTGAAGACTGTTCGTCCATCTGAAGAGTTTGAGAATTTATGGGTAAAATCTAGAACAAAATTGACGGACATGGGGCTGGATTTCGAATAAGCAGTATACAATGGAGCAACAATATATGATGCTCCATTTATTTTATTCTTGAGGTCATATCGTGACAGATTCACCACAAATGGCATATAAGGGAAATGGCGCATACTTGTCTCCTATTCAAAAAAGCATTATTAATATTCTGTCTAAATCTGAAGAACCTCTTAGTTTAGCTGAGATTTCCCATAGTTTTTCTAAGCGCCCTTGCGCAAAAAAATTGATTCCTCATATTGCGAACTTAAATAGAAAAGAAATTCTCCAATGTGAACCAAAAGGTATGCATTGCATGGACTTTGAGTTTAAGCTTACTGAAAAAGGGCGAGAATTTGTGAGTAATCAGACAGTTTAGGCTTTTTGTTGATTTAAACTAAGAGATAGATTTAGTTGCAGTTGGGTAAATAATAATTCTTTTGTATAATGCTAAGTCTTTCTCATGATTTTTCCTTCCCATAATATATTCTTAAGTATATGCGATTCTTTATTATCAAGAAACACGCATTTGGTTTAAGTTTAATAGATATACGACTTATGCTAGTGCAAAATAATGGAGAATTCAACTATATTTAAGCTAGGTGTTAATTGATGTTAGATGGTCTAACTGGTCCCATGAGTGGAAAAATGAAGTACCTTTCGAATGAACAATGTGAAGACATACATCTATCTTCACTTGAAGTCCTCGAAGATACAGGAGTACTGATTGAGTCGAAAAAAGCTCTTGATATGTGAGATGAATTCGGTTGTGAAGTAAATAGAAAAAACTCGATTGTTAAGTTCCCAAATTATGTTGTTGAGGAGTGTTTAAAGTACACGCCTCATTATGTTAAAATATATGGTATTGATTCAAAATATGATTTAAAGATTGAAAAAAGGAGAACTTATGTGGCTCCAGCATCAGGATATGCAATAATCGATCGTAATACAAATATCGCAAGAGATGGTATTCTTCAAGATGTAAGCGAGGGAGCATTATTATCGCAAAACTTAGATAACATCCATTCTGTAGTTCCTTTTCTAGCAGGTGCAAAAGATGTTCCTAGTACTGTTATGACCCCAGTACTTTTAGGAGAAGTTTTAAAAAATACTCATAAATCTGTGGAGTTTTACCTGACTGGTGGAGAGAGTTCCAATAAAGATATGGAAAATGTCTTATCCCTCTGCAAGATTATTGCAGGAGGAGAATCACAACTCAAAAAGAAGCCATTTTTAATGTTCTTGATAGATCCTTTTTCTCCATTGTATTATCCAGAAAATCAAATAACAGCTTTGTTTAGAAGTGTGGAAATGGGATTGCCGTTGGTCATAATGCCAGGTGCAATTGGAGGGGCAACTGCTCCAATTACACTTGCAGGTATGCTGGTTCAAAGTAATGCAGAGTTTTTAGCAGGAGTTGTATTAGCGAATCTTGTAAAAAAAGGTACTCCTTTAATGTATGGACATTATAACACTATAATGGACATGAAAACCGGTATTTACTCGGCTGGTGCTGTAGAGATGGGAATACTTGGCTCGTGTGTGGCGCAGATGGGCGATTACTATAAAGTGCCTACAAATGGCTTCTATCCAATGTCTGATTCGCATCTACCCGATCAACAGGTAGGTTATGAGAAAGCCATTCAATGGACATTGTCAACATTGAGCGGCATGAACTACTTGTCAGGT
>DMAP01000097.1 GCA_003446975.1 Clostridiales bacterium
AAGAAAATCTCCCGCATTCATTTTAACAACCTCAATATTGTTGTTATTTACAATCTGTTCATCCTGATTGTAATGCTCATTCCAGGAGTCGTCACAAGCTGTAAAGATAAAAGCGGCAATTAAAATTGACAAACTATATTTTAATATTGTTGTTTTCATAATTTTTAGTTTTCAAATTATATATTTATACAATTATTTTATTCGTCAATAATTGGTTCAAACAAAAGATAATCCAGATAAACCCTGAAGTTAGAGTTAGTTGCTGCAGAGGGATCCATAATAACTAATTTCAGAGTATGGTTACCTGTTTTTGCAAATTCAATCTCTTCATGGATAACAGCTTCATAGACCCCCAAACTCTTTTTAGGTACATTTGTATAAACAGGTACCTGAACTGTCGTTTCCGGTGAATTGTCGAAAGTGAACTGTATCATGCCACCGTTACTGCCACTTGATTGAGTTCGCATAAAATCCTGTGAGTTGGCAAAGCCGAAAATTAGTGTTACTTTATATTTTCCTGTAATTACAATTGGCGACTTCATGGAAATTGAACCTGTATAGCCCAAATTCAGAGTCAGCATGTCGAAATTTTTACATTTAACCCAATCATTACTTGCTTTTGCCGTAAAGTAATCAACATAGTTAAAGCTGCTTGTTGGGGTAGCGCTGGGTTTCCAGTCGACGGTGTAGATAGACAGGTCTGTAATTTCGGTACGATATTCTGTTGAAGGGTGGCTTTTTTGATAAATCTGCCCTGTTGTTCCGTTGGACGAAATGTATGATGCAACCTCAGGATAGTCGGTAAAATCCCACTCTACTCTTACAGGTATTATTGATTCCCACAGCGGCATATAGTGGTCAACTTCATGCAGCATACCATTTTTTGCCTGAACATCTGATCCTTTTTCTATAAACATGGCTTTCACCGGTTCATTCTCTATCACACCTTCATAGTTAATATAGTAATCATCTGTATTTTGAAGTGAAATTTCCATTACAGCATCAGCTGCTGTACCCCACAATCTCTTGGTTGCATTTCCGTCAAAACTTTTCAACTCAAAGAGAGAATAATTTCCCTGGATAATATGATAAGCAGCATATTTAAACAGTTCATTGTCTTTGCTGTTATACTGACTGTTTTCTGCACCTACTTTAAGAGCCAGATCAGATAAGGAATTTATTCCCTCACTTTTGAATGTTTCATTGGAAACCGCGAAAAGTGTAAAATCATTTTTCTGCTTTCGAACTATACCATTGGGTTGCACTATATCTACATAAATAGTACGAAGACTGTCTGCCCAACCTGTTTTATCCATAACCTCCTTAAAGAGTGAATATTTTTTGTTACCAGGTGATGATTCTATGTCGGTTAATCTCTCATAAACCGATTCAACTAACGGGCTTAATACTGCATCCATTACATAAACATAGCCGTTTGACACCTTAATTGCTGCCTCTTCAATTCTGGCCTCATTGTTTACATAAAGCGAATTAAAGCCGCCACCGGTTTCTGACTCCTCATCAAATGTTACTGAGAGATAATCATCAGAAAGTGTCCTGTCTTCCAGTTTTCCCCCTTTTACAAATGTTTCGAGATTCACTGTGTCGCTGATTATATGATATCTGGCAAGTTCACGTGCATATGCTTCTCCAAGGTCCTCGATTGAACCTACTCCCTTCTTTTTGTAGAATTCCTGAACAGCTTTATTGTCGGGAACAAAAACAGTAAACATTTCAGAGGCCTGATTTATCGCATTATAAAGGTCAGCGTATTTCAAAATTATAATCCACTCTGAGAATTCTTCTGATCGACTATCCAGATAGGTGGAAACGGGATTCACATCGAATACCTGAAACAAGGTGTTTTCATATGGATCATTACATGAAGAGAGCCATGTAATGAACAAGAACAGAATGATTTTATTTAGATTTTTCATATGATTAAAGTATTAATTTTTCTCAGTTGTTACCCCGTAATATGGGTTCTGTGTTAAAAGTGTATTTACCTCCAGTTCCCTTTCATAAATAGGCAGGTACCAGGCGTAGTTATTCTTGAGTACAGAACGTATCCAACTGTCGTTAGCAGTTGCATTATTATCGGTAATAATAGTTATAAAGCTATTCTTATATTTGTAGTCTTTACTTTTCCCAAATCGCACCAGGTCATACCATCGTTTACCTTCTGCTGCCAGCTCAATATCGCGTTCGTATAATACCAGATCAAGCATAGATTCTTCATCCATTTCGGACAGATTAACCTCAATTGCATTCAGATTTGATCTGAATCTTATCTTATTAATTATATCAACAGCTTCCTGCCAACCGCTCTCATCTTTCCAGATCAGAGATTCTGCTTTTATTAACAGGATATCTGCCATGCGATATATAATCCAGTTCGCATCACTGTTTATCCGCATAACGTCCTTATCCTGCACCTCTGTTCCACGATATTTCCAAATACAACCTGCTGCCAATTCATCATCCTCACCTACAGGAATATAAGCACCAAACAGACTTCTGACCGTCTCATTTCCGGATGCTGCTATTTCTTCATCCTCTGCCATCAAACGTGCCATCATGGTTTCAGAGAATTGGCGGCTTGCATTTGCTGCAATGGTAAAATAATTACTGGGACTTCCTGAAGTCTGGTTATAAGTTGTGCCATCCCAGTTAAGTTCAAAAATCGACTCATTACTATTACCCGGATTAAATATTGAAAACCATTGAGAAGGTGTCGCCATAAATGCTGGTCTGCGCGGTGCAGTGGCATTTATAAGAAAATCAGCATATTTTATACTCTCAGCATAATTTTCTGACCATAAGCTTGTTTCTGCCATTAATGCATAAAGTGCCCAAATAGTTGCCCTTCCCTTGCTGGCTCCTGCCCACTCTTCATTTACGAAAAATTCTTTTGCTGCGTTAGAGTTAATTGCAGTGAGTATGTCCGTTTTAATTTGAGCCATAATCTCCTCTTCGTTTGATTTTGCAATTGAAAAAGGAGCTTTGTCTGTCACATAAGGTTCCAGAATAAGAGGTGCTTCCTTATAATTTCGTACAAGATAAAAATTCATAAGAGCCCTCATAAAATATGCCTCTGTTAAATGAGAATACATTGCACCTTCACTATAGGTAGGATCATTTTCTCTCACACCCGGTGCATATTTAATGACAGAGTTTGCCATATTTATCACTTTGTATATAGTAGCCCAGTCGCTAATAGGATCTGCAGGTATCAGCTGGAAGTTTTGAAGTTTTGTCATTTGTGAACCTGTTCCCCCGAAGTAGTAAACTGATGCTCCTCTTAGTTCACCCCAGTCGATAAGCTCTTCACTTGCCTGCCTCATATTGTAGTATCCTGAAATTACTACAGCTTCAACATCCTCTTTTGATTTCCAGAAGTTATCCGTTACCTGTTCGTTTTTTGGTAAAATGTCAAGCCAGTCACTACAGCCTGTCAGTAATAGACTGCAGCTTATTATTAATATATATGATATTCTTTTCATCTTCATACAAATTAGAAATTCAAGTTAATACCAAAAGAGATTCTTCTCGATATGGGTGTATTTGCATTATCCTCTGCAAGCCTGTTTGCGCTTCCGGGGATAGAAACCTCAGGATCCTGACCTGTATAGCCGGTCCATGTAAATAGGTTATACCCAGTTACAAACGCGCTCATACTGCTGAATCCAAGCTTATTGCTTAATTCTCTCGGAAAATTATAATTAACAGAGATTGATTTCAGGCGCACATAAGAAGCATCTTCAACAAAACGGTCAGATCCCAGATAATTGAATCCTTCGTTGTACAGAGCCCTTGGGATATCTGTATCGTCACCTTCGTTCCTCCATCTTCTGAGTACTGCCTGACTTTGATTGGCAACTGAATACATGGATTCATTGTTTATCCTTGTTCTGTTAATGATTTTATGACCGAATCGTCCATGAAAAAAGGCATTCATACTTATTTGCTTATACCTTACCGATAAGCCGGCGCCACCTGTTATAATTGGCATATAATTACCAATATATACAATGTCATACTCATTAATTACACCATCATGGTTGATATCCTCATAAATGGCATCCCCCGGAAATACGGTTTGAGTTCCGTTTTTCATTACTATCGGATCTCCGTTTACGTCATTCATTATTTCATCTTCACTGTTACGGGCATAGGTTGCTTCAATGTTTTGGTATACACCATTATACCGGTACCCGTAAAAAGATCCGAATGGCCTGCCTTCCTCAATTTGAATTGCGTATCTTCCGTTTCCGAAAGTGTAATTATCCTGTGATAAATTTTCAGGGAGTTTAGTAATCTCGTTTAAGTTGCGACTGAAGTTTAAGTAAGAACTTACGTTCCAGTCTTTATTCTCGAATAGCACACCATCAGTACGGAATTCCCATCCTTTATTAACCATCTCACCTGAGTTGAAGTAGCTTATTGTAGCGTATCCTGTAGAGGAAGGAATTGAGACATTTCGCTGTAACAAATCCCTGACGTTCTTTTTATAATAATCGAAGGTAAATTTCAGTTTACCCTTAAATAAGCTCAGGTCGGCACCAAAGTTATACTCTGTAGAAGTTTCCCATTTTAGATTATCAAGTTGCATGCGTATTGGATGTATACCTGAATAGTTCATATATTCACCCAGTGCAGTGTAAGCACCGTAATAAGAAGAACCGCTTGGAGAGTTTCCACTCTGACCTACACTGAACCGAAGCTTGGCAATTTCCAGCCAATCCTTGTATTCTTTAATAAAGGGCTCATTATCTATATTCCATGATACTCCGACGGTAGGGAATACACCCATCCTGTTGTCTTTACCCATAGAAGAGTTGGCTTCCATAGTCAATGATGTTTGCAGTACATATCTGCGCAGCAGTGTATAGTTCACAAGAAATACACTTGAGATGTTGCGGGACTCCGATTCTCCGGAGTTCATACTTTCAACGGTACTGCCGACAATCGGATCAGCAAGCCCGGATGAGGCATTTCCTGAAGTAGTGCTGGTGTAACTGGAACTTTGGGATTGTGATGTCCTAAAAACTCCGGTTGCAATAATATCATGCATATCGTTCCATTTTTTTACAAACATCAGCTTATTCTGAGTCTGAATTGCTGTCCTGTCAGACATGGCATCTGTGCTCTGGTTGGCGTATTGACTTGTCCATACTACTCCCGTTGCTACCTGCGGTAGAAATTTTGTATTTCTTGTTGTGCGCAGATTAATTGATGCATATCCATTGTATGTAAGATTGGATAATATATTGTAATCCATCCGGAAAGTAATCTTTCCCTCTTTAGACGTGGTGTTATTATAGCTCTCATGCACCATAGCTACAGGATTGTAATTCCGTGTAGGCCTGTATTCACCTTCAAAATCCCTTGTCTGATGAGAGAAATACTGAGAAGTTCTGTTACCGTTTTCATCAATCCAGTAAGGAGATTTGTTGGGCATTTTACTGAATGCTTCACTTCTCACATTAGATGCAAAGTTGTCATCTTTATTTGATTGTGTATATGCAAAGTCAGCTCCGAATTTTAATTTTCTGGAAAAGTTGTAATCTATTCTAAGTGTGGAGTTGAGTCGATCCAGGTTGGTTCCTATGGTTACACCCTCGTCAGAAAGGTAGCCTAACGAAAGTCTGTAATTGGCCTTTTCACCACCACCGCTCATTGAGAAGTTATTATCCCAGGTAACTGCATCTCTGCGAACCTCCTTAAGCCAGTCAGTATTCTGATTGTATTCGTCAAAAAGATACCAGTTTGGGTTATATCCTATCTCCGGAGTATCATAGAGGAGCTTTAAATAAGGATTCCCTGTTTTAAGACCAATATAATTAGCACTATTCCAGATAGCCTCCTGCATTAATGCGGTATATTCGTTACCATCAAGCATGGGAATCGGATTAGGTTCATAGTTTGTAGTCAGTTTAGACGAAAAAGAGAACCTTGTCTTGCCCATACTCCCTTTCTTGGTATTAATTACCAGTACTCCGTTACCACCTTTAGTTCCCCAGATTGCCGTGGCTGAAGCATCTTTCAGTACCTCTACCGATTCAATATCTGTTGGAGCAATATTTAAAAGTGCACCCAGATCTTCATCATTAGCAGTTGAGAAATCGAAATTATCATCAATGGTTGTGGAATAAGGTACACCGTCAACTACTATTAATGGTTCGGATGAGGAGTTAAGTGAGTTTGTACCCCTGATACGTATAGAACTGCGTGCACCCGGATCGCCTCCTCCCATAATAATATCTACACCGCCTAATC
>DMAP01000173.1 GCA_003446975.1 Clostridiales bacterium
TTTCGCTATGAAAGGCTTGGAAACTAACTTATTTGATATCGATGAAGAAAAGCTCGATCAAGCAGTTCAAATCATTAAAAGAAATCTAAAGTTTTTATATGAGGAAAGAATTATTACCGACAGAGAGTTCAAATTATGCATTGAAAGGATCACGACAACAACAGATTTGGAGAAGGCCTTGAAGGATGTTGTTTTGGTTCAAGAGAATGGACCGGAGAATTACGAGGTTAAGCGCAAAATTGTCAAAGACATAGAGTCGTTTTGTTCTAAGGATAGTATTATCGCATCCAGCACGTCAGGACTTTTAATCACGGAAATTGCAAAAGATGCAAATTACCCGGAACGCATCCTTGGCGCTCATCCTTACAATCCAGTTCAATTAATTCCTTTGGTGGAGATTACAAAAGGGGAGCTGACATCGGATTTGAATGTTGTCAAAGCAGTGGATTTTTACAAAGCCATAGATAAGGAGCCGATTGTTCTTAGAAAAGAAGCACTTGGATTCATCTCGAACCGTCTGGCAATGGCGCTGTATAGAGAAGCGGTTGAGATGGTGGAAAGAGGCATTTGCACAGTTGAGGAGGTGGACAAAGCATGCTGTTTTGGTCCAGGATTGCGCTATGCTCTGATGGGGCCTAATCTAATCTATCAGTTAGGGGGTGGCAACTATGGAATTCGAGGGGCATTGACCCATATGGGGCCTTCCGTGGAGCAATGGTGGGCAGATATGGCTGATTGGAAGACATGGCCCGATGGGTACGCAGAACGAGTCCAACAAGGCGTGAATGAGGAAATGGAATACCGTAGTAAATTTAGTGGGAATACAAATGAAGAGATTGCAATGTTTAGAGATAAGGGTCTAATTATGCTATTGAAGTATCATGGGAAAATATAGAAACAATGGATATGATTATTAACAATGATTGCATATTATGTGGTGCTTGTAAAATAATTTGCCCTACAAAAGCAATTTATAAAGATGGCATAAAAATGAACATAAAAAATGAATTATGTATTCGTTGTAAGAAGTGTATATATAGATGTTTTGTTCGGGCTATTGAAATAGATAAAGTGTAATGATACCTATGTAATTAATCATATAATCGAAAAGGAGAAATAATGATGAATTGGAAAGAAATTTATAAATCAAAATTAGTTTCTATTAATGACGCTGCAAAGACAATCAAATCGTATGATAGAGTCTTTGTTTCACCCGCGTCCGCAACACCCTTAGACTTATTAAATGAATTGTTTGGAAGATATGAAGAGTTGGAAGGTGTTGAATTGCATTCAGGGCAATTATTATATCCATTACCAGTTTTAGCAGATCCCAAATATCAAGGACATATTAAATGGTATTCTTTTTTTATAGGTGTTTATGAAAGGATGGCTTATCCTAAAAGACTTATAAATGCGGCATCTGTGCATCTATCAGAAGTAGATAAATATTTACATGATGTGGCTAGAGTAAATGTTCTTGTAGCGGATGTATCTGTACCTGATGATGAAGGATACATGTATTTTGGACCTATGGGGGTATCACAATCAGGTACAGTGAGTCAGTACGCTGAAAAGATTGTAGTTCAAGTCAATAAATATCAGCCAAGAGTAAATGGTGAATTCCATAGAATTCATGTTAAGGATGTAGATTACATCACAGAAAAGGATCATGAACTTCCCGAACTACCACAAACTCCAATTACAGAGATAGAAAAAAAGATTGCAACTCTTTTATTGCCTATGATCCCAGATAATGCAACAATCCAAATTGGATTAGGAGGTCTTGCAAATGCTGTAGGTTACGGACTTGAGGGAAAAAAAGACTTGTCTGTTCACACCGAAATGATAACAGACTCTATGATGCATCTTGCGAAGAAAGGTGTTATAACTGGTACTATAACAGCAGCATTTGCACTCGGAAGTAATGACCTATATAGATTTGCTGGTGAAAGTAAGCAGGTTTTTCTTAAACCCATACATTTGATTAATCAAGTGGATGCTATCGCACAATATGACAATTTCATCTCTATAAATGCTTGTTTGATGGTAGATTTGACAGGACAGGTAGCATCTGAAGGAATTGGGACAAGAGTAGTTAGCAGCACAGGCGGAGCTTCAGATTTTGTAAGAGGTGCAACAAAATCGAAAGGTGGAAAGAGTTTTATATGTTTGCCCTCAACCACCATAAAAAATGATATAACCACTTCTAATATCGTTATGTCGTTGCCTCCGTCTACACCAGTTACTGTACAAAGAAGTGATGTTCAATATATAGTTACTGAATATGGGATTGCAGATTTATATAATAGGAGCATTCAAGACAGTGCTAAAGCATTGATTTCTGTAGCTCATCCAGAATTTAGGGATGCTTTGAAGGAAGAAGCTATAAAAGCAGGATATTTATTGTAATAGAACACAAAATTAATTGTAATAAAGAGAGGTGTAATAATGGCTAATAATATAAGTAAAGTTGCGGTTCTTGGTGCTGGAGTCATGGGTTCTAGCATTGCAGCTCATTTTGCTGGTACTGGCTGTAAAGTGATTTTGATGGATATGGTCCCTAGTGAGTTGACTGAAGATGAAAAATTAAAAGGATTAAGCATCGAAGATGCTTTAATTAGAAACAAGTTTGCTATGATGGGCAAAAATAGCATCTTGAACCCA
>DMAP01000229.1 GCA_003446975.1 Clostridiales bacterium
TTTATTTAAACTTGTAAGCTCACCTTATACAATTACATTGCTCTTCATTCGTTACCTGATTGAATTTCTTTTCTCTTGAGAAAAATAACGAAAAGGAAACCAACGGCGCAAAAGATGACAACCAATCCAAACCAATCCCCATACTTCGTATAGAGTGTTACAATCCGTTGTGTGGGTACATCACCCAGCAAAAACGTTGCATTACCATTCGAACAGTCGGCTTCGGCCGTTACTCTGCCGTATGCATCACTGATAGTCAGTCTTCCCAACCTCGCCGTTCTGATCATTGAAAAACCGTTCTCTACACCCCTCAAAATTGCCATACGTGAATGAAGCCAATCATCTGCGACGAAATCCCATGCCGGAACTGACAGGATTGCAATACTGTCCCTTCCATATTGTTTTATATACTCCTGGAAATCAAGGTCTTTGCAAATTGCTGTTCCCATGTTGATATCCCGGAATACATAAAGTCCTAATTCCTTACCAGGAACGAACTGATCTTCCAGCACACTTACAAGATGCCTTTTGTTATAATCCATTGTGATCATCCCTTGGGCATTTAATGATAACGCGGAATTATATGCAGTTTCGTTTTTGAAGTTGGTGTAGCCGGTCACAACCTCAACATGTTCCTGTTGGGCAGTGTGACATAAAATGTGGACGATTGCTGATTCTGTTTCTTTATTAATATTGATTGCTCTCTCTGGCAGCACAATCAATTCAGCTCCCAGCTTCGCAAGCTTGTTGATCTCCCCTGCATAGTTCCTGGCATGTTCAATCTCAGCTTCATCGTTCAGATTGCCCATCGCATGGGTTTTCTCATCCAGGACAACAAGTCCGACCGGGATCATCTCTCCATCGGAAATAGAGTTGATTCTGATCAAACCATACAGAAAAAGAGTTCCTATTAAAGTAAGGGAAGTTATCATCAACAACATTCGTTTTTGTTTTTCCTTCCAAAAGTGCAAGCAGGTTGCTATTGTTGAAGGTATGAGTGTTATAACGAACGTTATCCCTAAGAGTCCGGTGATGGATGCAATTTGAATGATGAGAAGGAAATCCATTTGCGAGTAAGCGATGCTTGCCGCTGAGCCATCCTGTGAGAACTTCATCAATAACCATTCAAATGCTGTGAAGAAAATGGGAAAGGCAAAAACTGCATACCATGCATTGGTTTTGAGGATCATTTTTCTTGTGAGTACCATAATGACAGCAAAAAACAATGGAAGAGCCACAGTAAATATGATTGCAGGTGTCAGCGTTACGACGTTCATTAGATATCCGAACCATAGTTAGAGGCTTATCCAAAGATATGTGTCCGGTCTATCAGTACTTTTTCTTTGGATTAAAGCACAGTACATCTCTCTGTATGTTAATCATGAAACATTGTATTCAACCGGATCTGCGTTTTTCCAATAGAGCGATTGCAAATTACAATCGCTCTATTGCTCCAATTACTCTTTTGACGAATGTCTACAGCGTTTTCACGGGAATACAAATATCCAGGATAAATCTACGTTTGGGGTCTTCTTCCGGCGAGTTGTAATACAACTCATATGGGTAACCATCCCCCGGTTGATATCCACTTTCAGAAAACCATAAACACATTGTATTCCAGGCTTTCTCAAATCCTTTCTCATCAATTTCAAAATGACCGACAGCATATTTGCCACTATCCAATTTCATTTTGCCGATCTCGCCATCAACCTTCACCTCTTTATCTACAGTTATACAAGCGCTTTGACGTACTTGTTCAATGGCTGTTATAGTAGGATCGTCGTGATAAACAGTGATGGTTTTAGTATCCGGAAAATTCAACAGACCTCGTGGCCCCGCCCATTTTTTGAGTGAATAAATTGAATAAAATTATCACCACAAAGTAGACTATTATAACCAGGACTCAGTTGATTTATCTTGCGGGCCGGTTGACCACTCTTGCTAAAATATTTACCATCATTGCATAAATCGCTTTTTCTGTTTCTCTGAATTCTTTGGCTGTCATCCCAAAGTATTTACGAAATGTGCGGCTAAAATGGGATACGCTCCCAAACCCGCAATTATATGCTATTTCGCTTATTGAAACATTGTCCTCATTTATGAGTTGTTGGGCTGCCTTTTCTATGCGCTTTCGTTGTATAAAAGCATTTATTGTTTCATTTGTCAACGTCGAGAAAACTCGGTGAAAATGAAACGGAGAAAAACAAGCAACTTGAGCAATTTTATCAAGTGTGAACTCTTCGTTTAAATGCTTTTCGATATAGTCCATCACTCTGTTTATTCTTGCTATGTATTCTTGTCTGCTTTTATCTTTCGCACTCATTTCTGAAACTGTTTATTTGCATGATTGATTCATGTGCATATGAACTTCAGGAAATAGTTTTACCCAACAGAAGGTTTCGTTAATGACCAATGACTGTGGGGATTTTCATCCTACTGAACATACCGTTTTTTAATTCTCTTTTAAATAATCATTTGTGAACATGACAGTAGTATAGGAGTAATTCAGAGCAGCCAAAAAGCTTTTTTGCACTTCTTCAGCTCTTACTCTTTGTCCGTTAATTTCCAGGTCTTTGGTTGCACAGGCATCTCCTATATAATCTGTTTCATTTGATCTCGATTTACTTAAGCTGATTCATATCGGACGATGGTCGTCTGCATTATGATCTCTGAGTAATGGATCATTTAATGGCCGATTCATTATAAATAATACGATAACCGTCCCCCTCAACTGATAGTTTTAACCCGAATGAGTTATCCGGATTAGGGCCTCCATTTATCTTACCCGATAAGATATCACGGCTTAAAGACAACATATCTTTTATCTTATCAGAGGTTTCTACATTATTTTCGTTAAAATGGCCCGGATATAGATACCCGATTTTATCTGCTTCCATCAAAGCGCACATTTTCTCACAGGTGGCGATGAATGTAGAGAAATCCACTGACAACAACAGCAATCCTGTCCCAAATGAATCTCCACTAAAACCGTAACCTGCATTTTTATCAATAAAAGTCGTTGACCCAGGTGTATGCCCGGGCGTATAGACCACTTCCAGTTGCCGGCCTCCTAAATCGAAAGTCTCCCCATCCTGCAAGTACTTCAC
>DMAP01000084.1 GCA_003446975.1 Clostridiales bacterium
GGTTTATCAGCCTGTGATTCCTTTTAACATTTACCATGGAATGGGTATGCGTCTCTTTTCAATAGGCGATGTAGGAGGCAATCCTGCAAATGCGTATTCAATTGAACGAAAAGGGGATTCAGACAACTTTGAGAAATACTTTTATGTCGATGACCATTTAGTCGGAGGCATTTTAATCGGAAACATTTCAAAATCTGGCCGACTTAAAAAAGGGGTTGCAGAAAATCTGTCTAAAAGCGAGTTTGAAAATGACTAAAAAACGGGAGCACTAAATGTGCTCCCGTTTCTTTATTTTATATTTGATAGCAACCATGACGCAAGGTCTTCGATCATTTCATTTGACACTTTACCTGCTTTGGTGTATTCGGCTGGTACAGAAGGGCCTTCGCCTTTAATAAACAAGTGGTTCAGGTCTTCATAAAGTTTGTAACTCGCTTTATCTCCAAGTCCGTTTTTCCATTTTTCCAACTCATCCGTCGTTACTTGGTAGTCTCTACCACCTTGAAGTATTAAAATGGGTCTATCAAGGGATTGTGCAACTTGAATCGGATCATAAGCCCTTATGTCCATCCAATATTTCGGTGATAATCCCAACGTTTCACTAGGGTCTGTCTCAAGTGTCAGTTGAGTTGAATTTATTAGAGCCACTGCTTTTCTAATGGTATCAAGTTGTTCATTGTCTTTGTCACTGTAACTTCCATCGATGCCTAATAGGTACTCGTATTGTGTGACGATCATATCTTGCATCGGTGTAACATTTCCAGCCAGTATTGCGATACCTGCGACATCGCTGCTAATTTCTGCAATTCTAGGTGCCTGGTTACCACCTAAAGAATGTCCAATGATAAATATACTGTTTTGATCAATGGCTTCGTGTTTTTTTAAGAATTCAACTGCATATACCGCATCATCAATGACTTCATCATAAATCGTCAAATTATTAAGCAATGTGATATCCGTATACTTCTGATTATGCGTCATTGTTCGTTTATCATATCTTAAGACAGCAATCCCATTTTTGATAAGCCCCTCCGTAATGTCTCTAAAAGGTTTGTTTCCATAAATGGGCTGGTCTCTGTCATGACGACCTGAGCCATGAATCAAAATAGCAACTGGGTAGCTATCTTTATTTTGATTAGGAACGCTGAGTGTGCCTTCGATTAAAAAATCTTCATCACCAAAAGTAACCTCTATCTCAGTTGCCCCTTCAAGCGCCACACCAAAGAAGCTCTCAATTGATGCGATTTCATTATAGTTGAATCCCGAAAGCTTGCCATCATAAGAAAAAACGACATTGTAAGCTAATGCTGCATCTGGAAACGCCACGCCAATCGTAACGATTAAGAACTCTGCTCTCTCCTGAATTTTCACGCCACTGATGCGGGTAGACAAGCCATAGGATTTTTCAATTTGACCACTTACCTCTTCCATGGTTTCTCTACTAAACAGCGCCTTCATGTCTTCAGAATAACTATACTTTGATAATAGGCTCTCATAATCACGATTGACAAAATCACTAACAAAGCGCTGCGCAATTTCTTCTGCTTCAAAGTCAACCTTTTGGTTTTGTTCTGATTGCGATTGGGTCGAAGCATCCGAACTTATATCTTCACTTCCAGCTTTTGTACAAGCTGAAAAAGAAAATGACATCATGGTTACTAACACCAGTACAATCGTACGTTTAAATTTCATAACTTATTCTCCCTGTCGTCAGTTAAAATTTCAATACTCATCCATCATACAATAAAACCGCTCAAAATTAAAGCCCAGATACACGGTCATCAATCGTGTTGATCTGGGCTTATCTCTATTTTGAATAGTTGAATATCATTTTAATCATTTCTTCGACTTTTCCTTTATCCATCTTTTCATCATCCAGCATACATTCTGAAGCATGCGCTTCCATAATCGCTAAACCCACCTTGTGAATCGACTGTTTGACAGCTGCGATTTGAACGAGTATTTCATCGCATCCTTTCTCAGCCTCAACCATGTTTTCAATCCCTTGAATATGGCCTTTTATAGTCTTCAAACGATTGATGATTTTCTTTTTTTCTTCCTGTTCCGGCATAGCGACCTCCTTATATGAACAAGCTCATATTTGAATCTTCAGCAGCGCCCAACATAGATGCAACGCCTCCGAATTCAACGCCTTCAATCAGCTCCTCTGCAGTGATGCCCATTAAATCCATAGACATGTTACACGCTACAAGTCTCACGCCATTGTCAATCGCCATTTTAAGCATATCCTCAACAGAATCGACATTGTGCTTTTTCATGACCATTCGGATCATCTTAGGTCCCATACCAAGCATATTCATATTAGACAATTTCAACTTTGTTGTTCCTCTTGGCATCATACCACTGAACATCTTGCTGATAAAGTCTTTTTTCACATTTTGTTTTTCTGTTTTCCTTAGTACATTAAGCCCCCAGAAGGTAAAGAACAACGTTACCTTTTTACCCATGGATGCAGCACCATTTGCGATAATAAGGGATGCAATGGCCTTATCGAGCTCGCCACTGAAGACGACCATCGTTTTGTCATCTTTTACAGCAGTTGGAGCAACCTGTGGTTTTTTTCTTCCTTTTCGGATATTTGCGTAAAACGCCTTATCTTCTTTCCCCGAATCAAGTAGCGTATTGCCCGTTTTGTCGCACCAAACTTGAATATCATTCATAAAACCTGGGTCAGTTGCTTTAATTTCAAGTATATCTCCTGGATTCATCACTTCTAGCGCTTTATGAACCTGCATGATTGGTCCTGGACATTGGAGCCCACAGGCATTCACTTTAATGACCTGTGCATTTGCATCATCTTGCGCATCCGTATATGCATCATCATGTTCAATGTCTCCCGTTTCTGATACATGTATCTCAGCATTCATAATCGTGCCGCCGCACATTTCGCCATTCTCTTGACAGAAAACAGTTGAATATGTTGCAAATCCTCCTATTAAATTGAATACGCTCTGGAATCCATTTTGAGCTAATATTCTAGATGCAGCATGACCTCTAATCCCAACGGCACAATAAATGACATAGGACTTTGACTTGTCGAGTTCGACAAGACGCGCTCTTAACTGGTCCACAGGAATGTTGATGGCATTTGGTATGAATCCCATTTCCCTTTCCATCGGCTCTCTAACGTCCAGTATGACCATATCCTTCGACATATCTTTGAACTCATGCCACTGAAACGGTTTTTCTAGACCATTCAATATATTCTCAGCTACAAAGCCTGCCATATTGACCGGATCTTTTGCTGATGAATATGGCGGTGCATAGGCAAGTTCAAGTTCGGTGAGATCAAATACATTTGCACCAAACCTTATTGCAGTGGCGATTACATCGATTCTCTTTTCCACGCCATCATAACCGACATTTTGAGCACCTAGGACTTTACCAGACAAGTCGAAGATGACTTTAAGTGTCATTGGAAGTGCACCTGGGTAATATCCAGCATGTGAATTTGGGTGAACTAAAACTGTATAGTAATCCACGCCATAGACCTTACCTTCACGCTTCAACGTTTTTTCATTAATACCTGTAGCAGCCACTGTCAAGTCGAAAACTTTAGCGACACATGTGCCCATTGAACCTTTAAACGCAACATTTTTACCCGCAACGTTGTCCGCACAGATTCTTCCCTGTTTGTTGGCTGGACCTGCAAGAGGAATCATCGTTTTAGTTCCACTAATAAACTCAGTCACTTCAATGGCATCGCCAATTGCATATATATTCGGATCTGATGTTTTCAAAAATGCGTCGACTACGATTCCATTTCTAGCATTGACTTCCAATCCAGCATTTTTTGCGAGTTCACTTTGTGGTCGAATGCCTATTGAGAGGATTACCAT
>DMAP01000155.1 GCA_003446975.1 Clostridiales bacterium
CTGGATTATGTGACACGAGAAAACAATTTCATCTTATATCCCTATATTGGGATTTTGCATACAGATATTGAATCACTTAGAATAAATGAAGATGAAGTCGAGAAAATATTCACAGTACCAATAAAATTCTTCATCGAAACTGAACCGGAGGAGTATAATATATCTTTTTCAATGGATATAGATGACGGTTTTCCTTTTGATAAAATACCAAACGGACAAAATTATAATTGGCGGAAAATCGGTCATCCGGTTCTTTTTTACGACTATAATGGCTATATCATTTGGGGAATGACAGCGAAAATGACGGAAAACTTTATCAAACGGATTAAAAAAGGTGAAAAAAATGTATGAAGCGCATAGACCCGCTTGGGTGGAAGTCAATACTGACTATATGGCCCATAATATTAGAGAAGTAAAGAGAGTTATTAGGCCGGAAACTAGAATTTGTGCCGTCATCAAAGCAGATGGATATAAGCTAGGGGTTATTAAAGCTGCAGAGATATATTTGGCCAATGGGGCGGACATGCTTTCTGTTGCAATATTGGATGAGGCTCTGGAGCTAAGAAAACGGTTCAAAAAGATTGATATACTGGTTCTGGGATATACACCTGTAGAATTATTTGGACAGGCTATTGAAAATGATATTATCCTGACCATCTATGACGTGAACCACGGAATATTATTAAGTAAAGAGGCAGAAAAATTAGGGAAAACTGCACAAGTTCACTTAAAATTGGAAACAGGGATGAATCGATTGGGTTTTCTCCCAGAAAAAAAGAGTGTGAAGGAAATTGCATCATTATATCAGTTGACAAACTTGAAAATAGAAGGTATCTTTTCTCATCTAGCTAGAGCTGATGAAACAGATAAAAACTGGGCCTATAAGCAAAAAGTCATATTTGACAATTTTTATAAACAACTCTCAGATATTGGCGTTACAATACCTATCAGACATTTATCCAACAGCGCTGCTATAATTGATCTTCCAGATTTTAATTATGAGATGGTCAGACCGGGTATAATGCTTACCGGGCTGTATCCATCAAATGAAGTCAGCAAGAGCAATGTGAGATTGAAGCTGGCATTTAAATTAAAAGCTAACTTAGCATTTGTGAAAACTATTAAGAAAGGCGACGGCGTCAGATATGGCCATCAATTTGTAGCGGAGAGGGAAATGATTGTGGGCACGATTCCCATAGGGTATGCGGATGGATTCACTCGGATGCTCACAGGAAAAATGACAGTATTTGTCAAAGGAATCACCTGTAGGATTCTGGGAAGGATTTGCATGGATCAATGTGTCATTGACTTGTCTGATGTGCCAAATCCTATCATAGGAGATGAAGTGGTTTTGTATGGAGATGGGTCTGAAGGGGCAAACACACCAGACCAAATAGCTGAAATCCTTGGCACAATCAACTACGAAATCATTACCATGCTTGACCGAAGGCTTCCTAGAGTATACTATGCTAATGGAGCAATAACAGAAATCAAAAACTATCTACTATGAGGAAACAATGAAAGACAAAGACAAGTACATGATTAACAGGTTAACTTGCAGATTCAAAGACAGCCTATTGGAACAGGAATACTTCGATAGGACAATGGAAGCCGATAAGAAATACACGCAACCACTGATTCTTTTGACTTCTGTGGTATTTTTGCTGTTTATCATTCCAGAGATGTTCTTGTTATCATATAGTACTGGGTTAAGGGAAATATTCTTAATTAGATTTTTAACATTTATTGTTCTAATTGGGTTGTATATCATTATGAGACAAGGTTCGGACAATAGAAAGATTGCCTACTTGATTTCCATAGTTGAACTTGTTTTGATGTTTATCTATTTTAATGTTATGCATTCTTTCGCTTCCATGGATTTTTTAATTTCAGTTCTAAACCTTGTAGTTTTGATTTCTGTGATTTTTATTATTCCAAATATGTTCATCAATAAGATTTTTGTATCTGCAACTGTGTATATTGGTTTTTTTACTTTCCAGAACCAATTGGTACAAAACCTAGATGGGAGTCTATATTCAATAGCAATGATCAATACTTTTTTGATTATACTGATGATTGGAATTGTTCATTACAGAGTTAATTATTTTGACAGAGTGAAATTTGTAAATGAAAAAGAGCTAATTATTCTGAGCGAGACTGATCCACTGACTAAAATCTACAATAGGGCAAAGTTTGATAGCGAACTGATCAAATGGATAAAACTTAAAGAAAGATATCATAACCCTATTTCAATTATCCTAATGGACTTCGATTATTTTAAAGAGGTTAATGACCAGTTTGGACATCTAACAGGAGACAAGGTATTGGTAGAAACTGCCAGGCTTGTGGAGAAGCTCATCAGAGAAACGGATATATTTGCACGGTGGGGTGGCGAGGAATTTATTTTGCTCTTGCCTGAAACGGACAGAACCAATGCCATAAAGCTGGCTGAAAGGATAAGAGAAGTGATATGCACTTATGATTATGACTTAGGGTCATCAAAAATCACATGCTCTTTTGGCGTGACGGAGATCTTTGATAATGATAGCATATATAGTGTATTTGACAGGGTTGACAAGCTATTGTACTCAGCCAAAGAAAAAGGTAGAAATGTTGTTATAAGCCAGGAGTCAGCATGAAAGACTACATTATAACCTATTATCTGTTTATCAATGCGCTGGCTTTGATAGTATCTGGCATTGACAAGTTGAAGGCCAAGCACGCGAAATGGCGAATTAAAGAGAGCACATTATATTTGCTTTCTTTTTTAGGTGGTTCTATTGGTATGTGTTTTTCAATGATTCTATTTAGGCATAAAACTCAAAAGAGAATGTTCAAAATGACTATTGCATTGGCCTTAGCAATGCATGTATTCATCTTGGGCTTTATTCTATGCAAGGAGTTACTATAAATGAAAAAGAGAGAGTTTTAAATGAAAAAAGGCGATTTAAGCAAAGTAAAGATAACAGAATATGATTTTCCAAACAAAGGCATGGCAAAGCTGGAGAATCAACGTATCATTGTCAAGAATGCCTTGCCTGATCAGGTTCTGGAAGTTAGAATATCCAAAATAAGAAAAAACAAGATAGAGGCTAATCTAATTTCGGTTTTAGAAAAAGCTGCCTACGAAATAGAACCTGTTTGCGATCACTTCGGTAGATGTGGGGGTTGTTTGCTTCAGACTATGCCTTACAAAATGCAGTTAGATCATAAGGAAGCTTATGTAAAAGGCATACTAGACCGGATAGTCGAATCCCCCTATGAGTATCAACCAATCGTGGCAAGCCCCGAGCCCTTCGAGTATAGAAACAAAATGGAATTCTCATTTGGCGATGAATTCTTTGAAGGACCACTTTCCCTTGGACTCCACGAAAGAGGCAAATTCTATGAAATAGTAACTGTCAACACCTGTAAGTTGGTTGACAGGGATTTTACGCTTATATTAGAAACTGTGTTAGATTATTTCCAAAAAAATGGAACAACATTTTATCACAAAGGAAAGCATGAAGGTTATTTGAGACATCTTGTGGTCAGAAAAGCGAAGCAAACAGGGGAAATTTTAATTAACCTGGTGACTTCTTCCCAGGGAAAACTGGTGACAGATGAGTTTATAGCTATCCTGCTGGATCTATCTTTAAAAGGCACCATTAAAGGCATCCTTCACACCATCAATGATTCTAAATCAGACACAGTGAAAAGTGATGAAACAAGTATTTTACATGGAAATGAGCATATGACTGAGAAACTAATGGGTCTTAGTTTTGACATATCTCCATTTTCTTTCTTTCAGACAAACACTTTGGGAGC